>JBNJFT010000009.1:0-29180 GCA_051747065.1 Bacteroidota bacterium
GTTGCAAACATAATATTCATAATACCTATTCCTCCCACCAGCAAAGATATACCTGCAATCGCTCCCAATACAAAATTAAATATCTCCCTGGCTTCTTGTTTCTGTTTTAAGAGTAATTCGGGGACAATGATTTCATAATCCTGCATTTCATTATGCCTGCGTTTTAATATTCTGTCTGTCAAATCGGCTGTATTGCTGAGTTGTTCTGTTTTATTTACTTTAATAATAATTCTGTCATACGAATGGTTATTATCCTCTTCAGCTTCCGACAATCCACTGTCAAAACCACCTCCATAAAAGTCAAAACCATTACCTGAGGAAGGTTTATAATTAAGGCTTTCGCGATTTTTCATTCTTAATATCAGTGTCTTTTCGGGAATAAAAATATTTTTGTTCCTGTTATTTAGCCCATATTTTTCAAATGAGATATCTCCCATAACCTCAGGCTCCAGAACGCCTACAACTTTTAGCCAAACATGCCCAAACTTCATATATTTTCCAATAGGATCAGACTCTCGAAAAAGTTGTGTGGCAACCTCGTTTCCAAGAATACAAACCGGCTTCCCCTGTTTCTCTTGTGAAGGTGTAAAGAATTTTCCTTCTGCAATATTCAAGTTATAGATATCAAGATAATCATTAGAAATGCCAATTCCTTTACCTTTTTTACTGCGGCCCTCATGAATCATTGTAGATTCAAGAATAATTTCAGGGGAAATATGAACAATATTAGGAATAAGTGTTTTTAGGGCATTATAGTCAGAATTACTCAATCCGGGTGAAAATCTGCTACTTCTATCGTCACTTTGTTCTTCATCACCATTATCAGCTTCTTTATCTTTATCTGTGTCGTTAAGTTTTGCCTCTATAACAATATTATTTGCCCCTATTGTTTCCATCTGTTGCAAAATCTCTTGTCTTGCTCCCTGTCCGATAGCAAGCATACTAATCACCGAAGCAACTCCAAACAAAATACCCAAAGCTGTCAGAATACTCTTAAGCTTATTTGTTTTGAGGGCTTCAACAGCAATTTGAATGTCATGAAAATATCGTTTAAGCATGCGAATTTCTTAAAACGGTTATTTTAAAGGCTCTTTACCAAAATTTTCGGCATTCTCAGGAACATTCAGGTGCACTTTTTCCCCTTCAGGTAATCCTTCAATAATAATATGATTCTCATTACTCTCTCCCGCTTCAACTTCCTTCTTTTTATTATCAAGCGTATAGACAAAATATGAATTATCTTCGGTAAACACAGCTTCCAGCGGAAGGTATTTTACATCTTCATAAACAGAAGTTATAATTTGATTACTTGTGGTCATTGAAGGACGTAATAATGAATCTGTTTCATTCAAGGTAATATCAACCTCAAAAACTTTAGCTCTTGTACTCTTAAGTTCTTGACCAATATTAGCCACTTCGGAAACTTTTCCATCGTATTCACGAATTGGAAAAGCATCTACCTGTATTTTTACATTTTGTTTTCGTTTTACCTGGCTTATATCTATTTCATTCACATAAGTTTTTGAAACCAGGGTGCTAAGGTCTGGTAAAGTAGCAACTGTTAAATTCCATGGACTTATTGTGGAACCTTCTTTTCGTTTTTTCCCATTATACCCTTTTTTATAAATTACCATTCCATTCTGAGGCGCATGAATTTTAAAATCCTCCAGCATTTGCTCCATCTCTTTCTTTATTCTTCTCTGCTTGCCAAGATTAATAGAAACCTCTCGCATTTTGGCTTTGGCCTGTTCAACTTTCAAAGAATAATTCTCTCTGGCTTGCCTCAATTCTCTTTCTGTTCTTTCATGATCAATTTTTGCCTGACGCTTGGTCGCGGGAGGCTCATATTTCGACTGCTTCAATTGTATCTCACTTTCCTCAACAGCGTATTCCTTATCGATTAGCTGGTTTCTTAATTCCTTAAGCTCCATTGCTGTATCCAGTTTCGCCTTAATGTATTCCGATTTCTTCTTTTCCAACTCATCTTCAACATCTTCCAATTTACTCATGGCCTCTGTTTTATCTAAAGTGGCAACATAATCACCGGAATCAACAACAGTGCCCTCATCAACCAGGTCAAGAATTTTCACTTCCCTAAGCCCCAGGCTGCGGCTCCTAAGGCCTTCGGGGCCACGAATTTCTTCTGACTCCTTCGCCTGTAACTCGCCTGTTGTTGTCACAACTACTTCAAATTGACCTTGTTTAACTGAAGTAGTCAGAGCTGAATCGTCTTTTTTATATTCACCGGAAAAAACAAAGATTGCCAGCAAAACCAAAACAACACCTACAGTAGCGCCTCCCGCAATGAAAATTTTCTTTCTGTTCATTAGCTTTTAGGTAATTCTTTATTCGTTTCACAAATTCATTTTTATTTATTTGTCATCTCTTTTATATCCTCCATCACACCATACGCAAGTTCTTCTGCTATCTCCCTGGTATTCCCTTCGGAATAAACACGAATAATAGGTTCGGTATTCGATTTTCGCAGATGCACCCAACCGCTCTCAAATTCTATCTTTACGCCATCTTCATCATTAATATAATAATCACTATAATCGTTCTTCAGTTTTTCCAGAAGTTTATCCGTATCAATTTCAGGCGTAAGCTGAATTTTATTTTTACTGATGTGGTATTTCGGATACTTTTCCCTTAAGGCTGAACATGACAAACCGGATTTTGCGAGGAATGTCAAAAAGAGCCCTACTCCCACTAAAGCATCCCTGCCATAATGCAATTCAGGATAAATAACGCCTCCATTTCCTTCGCCACCAATTACGGAATTGTTCTCTTTCATCTTTTGAATCACATTCACCTCTCCTACTGCTGATGCTGCATACTGGGCTCCATGTTCGCGGGTAAGCTCGCGCAACGCTTTTGTAGAAGATAAATTAGATACTGTATTTCCTTTCTGATTTTGCAGCACGTAATCGGCAACGGCAACAAGCGTATACTCTTCACCAAACATGTTTCCTTTTTCATCAACAAAAGCCAGCCTGTCAACATCCGGATCAACAACAATGCCGCAGTGCGCCTTATTCTTCAAGACTGCATCGGTCATTTCTTTTAAGTTTTCTGGCAATGGTTCCGGATTATGCGCAAACTCGCCATTAGGCTCACAATTAAGCTCAATCACCTGTTTCACTCCAAGTGCCTTTAAAAGTTTGGGAATTACAATGCCACCAACTGAATTGATTCCATCTACTACTACCTTAAACTTTGCCTTTGAAATTGCTTTCTTATTAATTAATGAAAGTGACAAAATCTGTTGAATGTGTTCTTCCAGGTAATCTTTTTCAGTGATAGTTCCCAAACTATCCACCTCTGCATATTTCATCTCCTTATTCTCAGCTATTATAAGCACTTCTTCGCCTTCTTCAGCATTTAGGAACTCTCCTTTTGAATTAAGCAGTTTCAGGGCATTATATTCCTTGGGATTATGACTGGCAGTAATTATAATTCCACCATCAGCATTTTCTTCTCCAACGGCAATCTCCACGGTTGGAGTTGTAGCCATTCCAAGCGTCACCACATCAAATCCTAAACCAATCAGCGTGCCGGTAACGAGCTTTTCAACCATCTCGCCGGAAGGCCTGGCATCACGTCCAACTATAATTTTCTTCTTTTCATTCTTAGACTGTTTCGTAGTCCATATTCCAAAAGCAGAAGTAAACTTCACGATATCTATCGGTGTGAGGTTTTCGCCGGGCAAACTGCCAATTGTTCCGCGAATTCCGGATATTGATTTTATTAATGTCATATTGTTTTATTTTGGTATTAGTATGTAAGCCAAATTTAGAATGATTGTTTGATCTTTCCTGAAGATTTAGTGCTTATCTTCACGAATTAATTCCCCCTGCGGATCATACGTTTTCCATTTTCCTTTTTGCTTGCCGTTTTTAAACTTTCCGCTCATTTTTAACTTTCCGTTCGGATAATAATACAGAGCTTTTCCATGAGCTTTTCCTTCTTTATATGGAATTTTTGCTTTTAATTGCCCGTTCTCATAAAACTCCTTATAATCATCAATAAGTTTGCTGTCTTCAAATTCTGCTTTAATATGGATTGTATTGCCTTCATTATCATAATAAAAGACAGCTTCCTTTTCTACTTTTCCTTCATCATACAATACTGAACTCTTCATCCTTTCCGTCTCGTAATAGCACCTCCACAATTCATCCGGCTCACCATCTGTCACATTCCCTTCATACCAAAGAGTACTGTCGGGATAATAAATCTCTACGTTTCCGGAAGAATCTTCAGCAATATCCATCATTTCTGGCTCTACCTTAAATTCAAGGTTTTCAATGAGTGTATTTTCCGCTTTAGATGCCTCCGCCTCAAAATCAGTTAATTCTGTACTTATTTCCGTGTCAGTATTGAGTTTGATCCTTATTTCGCTTTCATAAAATCCTTCAGTAGGTTTTACCTGAATACCAAGAGCTTCCATTCGCATCAGCAAATTCCGGTTCTGGCGTAAAAACTTCTGTGTATGTGCATCCGTATGGTAATAAACAGATTCGTACAGTTCATCAGAATTTATATAAAGCTGTACATTTCCGTTTTCATCAAAATTTTTATAGACATCATCGAAAGACTGCTCGTACTCGAGTGTTTGTTTGTCTGCGAAATGGTCCAACAAGGTAATTAAATTGTTAACAGAATTGCTGAATATCACATAATCGTCCACTATTGTATAATACGGGCGTTCAATCTTCTCGAAAAGGTTTCCGGCGAAAAGCCTAAAAAAACCCTTTATATCAAGGTATTTTATTTCATTATCGCCATAAGACCTGCTTCTGAATTTTAAGGGACTTTCATCTGAGACTTTCTCCGTTATCAAATCCATCATATCCCGGGTGGTTTTGGTATTACTTGTTTGTATTGCCACAAACAAATCACTTACTTCTGAAGAACCAATTTTTGGTTTAAGTTTCCCCAGCACAATTTCATCCTCAATCCAGTTAAAAACGTGATCCTCAATATCTATATCAAATTCTTCCTCGATTTGACTGAAATACTTTAAATAATTTGAGTAAGAATCACTGTCAATTGCTGCCAGTTCTTGCTTAAAATTAGAATTGAATTTATTGAATTGTTCAAAATTGAAAGAAATATATGACGCAATATCCTTAGAGATGATCTGATAAGCCTCTGAATTTCCGATGTCAATATCAGAGAAAGCATTCAAATAACCATGCGATTCAGGCTTAGCACTAATTCCTCCTGAAAGGTGAATGATATCATCTTTAAATTCTATATTGTACACCGCATATTGTAGCGGATTAACCCAAAGTTCATAATCTTCGGGATCCAACTTCTGGGTTTTGAGCACTGAATTGATCATGGAAAAATTAGCATACAACTGAACATCTCCGCGTTTTCGGTATTTTTCATCCAATTTTTTAAAATCCTCTTCTTTTACCCATTCATTTTCGTTTTCTTTAAGAACCTCCTTAACCAATTCTCTGCTACTACTCATAAACAGGACATTATCCCGGAATGAAAGAAAATAACGAGAATCCTCTTTGCTAACTTCATAAACAGATTCCCCATTGATTTGTATTCTCTTTGTTTGATAATCAGAGTCCCGGAACAGCTTCTCCTCCAACAAATCAAAAGAAAACCGGAGTTTGGAAAATTCCATCAAATCAAGATAAAATATGGACTTAAGCCCTTCTTTTTCCACAGGATGGAGAGAAACAAGCAAAGAATGGTTTTCGGCAAGTTTATTAATGAATTTATTTTGCCTGATTGTGGAATCAAGTGAATTGATCTTTTTAAGGGAAGAATCCAACATTTTTTGTTGTTGAATGATTTCCCAGGTGGCAGATTCACGAAAGATTTCCCAACTTTCTTTAAAATCTTCTGTATAAGCCATCAAAAAAGCATCTTCAGGAGCATAACGAAACATAGGTTTCTTCTCAGGCCTGAGGAACAAAAAATAAACTGCAATTGCTACGGCAATCAATAAAATAAAGATTACTAAACCCCAAAATACTTTTCTTATTTTTCCCATAAAATCATATAATTAATTGATGATTAATCATTTTAACATTCGGTACGCGTTTCCGAATTTAGTGATATAAAAATACAAAATAGAAACTAAATGAGAATTTTTTATGTACGAAAGCCGCATCAAAATTTGTAAACAAAAATCGATGAATAGAACACGGATGACACAGATTAAGCAGATTAACGCGGATTTTTTTTAACCGCAAAGACACAAAGACGCGAAGATTAGCTTATTTTCTTAAATTCAATCTACTTTTTGGTGATATTTAGCATAGAATAATTCATGTTCGTTTCACTCAAAATTCTATTTTTGCAAAATCAGACATCAGTGTATTTTTTATAAAAACTAACATATAAAACAATGAGTGCACAAAAGGTGCTTTTATTATATTCAGGCGGATTAGACTCAAGGTTAAGCCTGAAACTGTTGAAAGAGAAAGGCTATGAAGTAAGGGCTGCCTTTTTCAAAATTCCTTTCTCTTCATCTTCCACCAATACTAGTTCTTTTCTAAAAAGTGAAGATGTCCCTCTTGAGGTATTTGACTGTACAAAAGGCAGATTATTTTATGAATACCTGGAAATGCTAAAAAGTCCCGAATATGGAAGAGGAGCCGGTTATAATCCTTGTACAGACTGCAAGATATTTATGTTGAAGCGCGCTTCCGAGTTTGCCAAAAACAACGGATACCATGCTCTAGCCACAGGCGAGGTTCCAGGACAACGCCCTATGTCGCAAACTTCAAAAAAAATGAAAATTATCCAGGAAAACATAGGCCTGCCAATAATCCGGCCACTTAAAGAAGAAGGAATTCAGGGACGTACAAGAAAAATCCAGATGAAACTGGCAGAACAGTATAAAATTGATTACCCAAGCCCTGCCGGCGGTTGCTTATTTTGCGAAAAAGATTTAAAGACAAGATTAAAAACGCTGATAGAAAAGGATATTGTTAAAGAAGAAACCGGGCCTCTTGTTACTATCGGAAGGCATTTCTATTTTCCGGAAATAAATACATGGATTGTTGTAGGGCGGGAAAAACCGGAGAACGATATCATTGAACAATATAACAATTCAATGAAATCGGGGAAAGGTAAACCGGCGGTATATTATGAAGGCGATACTAAAGAAAATGAAAAAAAGGCTGAATCAACCGCATTAAATTTACAAAAAGCTTACCAGGATAAGGACAGGGAAAAGATTGAATATTACACGCCATGGAAATTGTAATTTAGCTGTTGGCTTTTGGCCTTTGGCTTTTGGCTGTTGGCTGTTGGGAGGTAGTTTCTTTAATCCTTTCACTGCTTTCCGCTTTATTCGTCCAAAACGCTGACAGGCCCTGAAGGCGCTGTCAGGTTTTCTCTTCGCTGCCGACTGCCTTCTGCCACTGCAAGCTGCCGAGTGCCAATTTACTTCTTTATACGCTTCTGCTTTAATTCCCTTTCTATCCAAAAGCATCCCTGATTGCTTCTTGTACTTGGAATATCAGTCCTATCAGAAACTTTGGATTTTCCACAGTTAAAAAATAAGTTTATTCCAAAGCGAAAGTTCAAATTTTGAACATCTAAGGGTTTTATAGCCAACAAATTATCACTCACAATATAAAACTGCGCGGATTTATTCTGCACGGAAATTCCTGCGCCAAAATTATCAAAAGCGTAATTGCGATAGGAATAGGAAGCAGTTAGGGATAGAAAGTCGAAAAATTCTGTATTATAAGAAAAAGTGATCGAAGGATAGAGCCGTTGCTTATAATACATGGTTTTGCTTAATACGCCTAAATCCGTATGGTTATTGAGTGAATAAGTCATTCCACCGTATAACTTTACCGGCAGAAAAGTAGTGTAAGGTTTTTGAGTAGTATTTGTCTGCCATGAATTACTGATAGAATCGACGATATTTTCTATATTATAGTCATCTTCTATTTCTTCCTGAGTTACACCTGTATATTCGATACTTTGTTTCACATCAATATTATTCAGATTGCTCCTCCATCGGATGATCCCCAAATCTACCAGGCTGGCATATAAATTTATCTGCTCGCTGTAATTATGCATTATTCCGGCATCAAATGCAACTCCCGGGTTTTTGCCATTCATAAAAAGATTCATATAATTCAATTCATCCATAGAAACGGAAGAAACATTGCCATCTTCATCTTTTTCAACACTTATTGGCAAGGAGCTATTGGCAACATAAGCTGCCGAAATATCCAGATCAAAATTCTCCTCTCCGGTATGTAATTTGAGCGATTCATTCCGTGTATTCAGATTCAGTTTTCCAAAAAGAAGCTTAGGGCGTACACCAACCTTCAAATCACCGGTAATCCATTTTGCAGCGCTCAATGAATATTCCCGGTAATAAGAAAACTTCACTCCCAAACGATTCACTTCTGCTGTTTCTCCAACATACTGAGTATTTCCTTTCCACGCCAAACTCATCAAAACGCCGGGGGCCGTTGCCCATAAACCAGTTTTCTCTGTAATATTGAAATTAAAGAAATAATCCTTATACCAGTACCCTACAGAGAATAGATTCGTATTAAGTTCAGCGTTCACCAAATCCAAATTGTGCATCTCTCGTGTCAAATAACCAAAATCGGGAATGCGTTCTCCTTCTGCGTTTTCAGGAAAGAGTTGATTGTAAGAAATAACGGTATTATCATAATTAAAATACAAAGAGGATAAAACCGGAATCCCCACATAATTGCATGTGGAAGTGAAAACAGGATTCAGCAATGTTTTTTGGGGCAATTCCTTGTGAAAGTACATCGTATTTTGCCCTCTGGCGCTTTCATAAGCAGCAAAAATCAAAACAACGGCAATTATATATTTAAACACTTTAATAAACATAACAAAGCGTTTATTTTCTTATTCAAAATCAGACGGCTGTACTTTTAATTTTGCCTGTAATCCTATTTGAGCATTCACCTTATAATCTTCATAAAATTTAATTTCATTCAAACTTTCATTTGAAACATAAATTGCTCCATGAAAGACTGCATGATCAGCCTGGTATAAATTATCAATTTGAGAAGAGTCAAGAGGAACATCACGTTGCTGATATGAAGGCCGGTAAACATCTTGTTCCTCATCCACCTCACCTGGCTCAATAACCAACTTTTCTGAAAACAAAGAATCAAGCAGTTGTGGCCCATAATAAAGATAAATCTGGCTCTCTGCCTTTGTAGGATATCCATTACGAATGGCCAACCGCAGTGAAAGATACTGAATATTATCCCTTTCTTCAATAAACTGATCCATTGAAAAATTCAAATGAAAAGTGTCCTGAATACGCTTTTCGACCAGGTAATACAAACTATCTTCATAGTAAACAGGAAACGAATCAACCGGAATAGAATCTGCAAAGTTATGATGACTGAAATAAGAATCCACCTCCACATCCCCTTCTCCTACAGGCACAGAAAGATCAGGCTTCCAATTAAGAGAATCGTCAAGTACTATATCTGAATAATTATCATCAATACAGGAGGGAAAAATAAACCACCATAGTAAGATAAGCGAAAAAAACCGGGCCATTGCCCGGTTAAATATAATTCTTTTACCTTTAAACATCTTTAAACACGGATTGTTATTGTGTTTCTTCTTGTGATTTTTCTTGTGATTCTTTATTAGCCTGATTGGATTGTTGGAAAGAAGCATAAACTCTGTCAACAGTTGCCTTCAACCCCTTTAGTCCTTCGTCAACACTTGTTTTAAGGTTATTCCACTGATCGCCTGATTCCTTTGAAAGCTCCCCAATATTATCCTCCAATTTACTTCTTTGCTTCTTCAAATTTTCCACCTGGCTTAAAATTTTTTCTCTCACATCGTCACTGGAATTTTTTGCTTTACTTTCAAGGTCGGTAATCCTTGAACCTAAACTATTAAGCCAATCCTGTGCTCTTTCATAAAAATCCTGCTTGTCTTTACTGACTTTATCAATGAAATCTTCGTATTGTTGAGAAACTTTTTTCCATTCTTCTTCAGATGCTTCAAGCATGCTTCTATACCTCTTTTCCAAATCTTCTCTTTCTTCCTTCAGTTTTTTCAACTTGGTATTTAACTCATCAGTCTGATCGCCGAGGTTATTCAGCCCTTCCTCTGCGTTCATCTTTGCTTCCAGAGTTTTATACTCCAAGGCATAAATCTTAGACAATATTTTCTTTGTAAGAATTTCTGCTCGCTTTTCATAAACTGTTCTTTGCTCATTCATAGCCTTATCTCCTTTATTTAGTTATTAATATGGTTCATTTTTTATTAAAATAATACAAAAACTTCAATTTGTCAAGTTTTTGTCCCTACCTTTTAAACAAGAAAAATAAAAAAATGTTGTAATTCTTAACTGAATATTTCGCCTTAACTAGTTAGCCCGAATAATTCAGGTTAAAATTTATAGCTGATCAAGCTTCATGAATAGTTACAATTACATTTCTGCTTCTTCTTGGCCCGTCAAATTCGCAAACAAATATATTCTGCCATGTAGACAATCCCAAAGAACCATTTACGAGAGGTATCGTTTCTGAAGGGCCTACCAAACCTGCCTTCAAATGCGCGTCTCCATTGTTATCCTGGGCATCATGTTCCCAAATACCAGAAGGAATAAGCTTTTTCAATAGACTAACCACATCATTCTGTACAGACTGGTCCCAGTTTTCCTGAATCATAATTGCTGCCGTGGCTCCTTGTACATATACCGAAACAATTCCCTGCTCAACATTGCTTTTTCGGGCTACCGCTTCAACCTCCCTTGTTATATCGAATAAACCATTCGTTTTGTCTGTTTTTATCTGAATAATATCCTGCATAATTTTGATCTTTTGATTTTTTTAAAAATTAACATGAATAAATAACAATGTCAAGAATTATAGATTCTGTTTTCTAAATTCTGAATTCATTGTCACTTTTGTCTCAAATACAAACAATCAATCTTACAGTTTACCGGATTAATGTAAGAAAATTAGATTTGCAAAAAAATAACCAAGATAAATGGTATGTTATTTCCACTATTAGAGAAGTTTTTCTAATTTCGCACATTCAAAGATGTTCATTTGAAAATACCTATAACTATGGAATATAGCTTTCACGAGATAGAAAAAAAGTGGCAAAAATATTGGGACGAAAATAAGATTTACAAGGTTGAAGTAGATCACAGTAAACCCAAACATTATGTATTGGACATGTTCCCTTATCCTTCAGGAGCAGGTTTGCACGTAGGTCATCCGCTGGGGTACATCGCTTCAGATATTTATTCGCGCTTTAAGCGAATGGAAGGCTACAACGTATTGCATCCTATGGGATATGATGCTTTTGGATTACCTGCCGAACAATATGCTATTAAAACAGGGCAACATCCTGCAAAAACCACAGATCAGAATATAAAACGTTATAAGGAACAATTGACCCAGATTGGTTTTTCCTATGATTGGGACAGAGAGCTGAGAACATGTGACCCAAAATATTACAAATGGACACAATGGGCTTTTTTGGAAATGTTCGAACACTGGTATAATAACAAAACCCAAAAAGCTGAGCCCATAAGCGAATTAAAAGAAACTTTCAGCAAAGAAGGAAATAAAAATATCGATGCTGCATCCAATGAAGTTGAGCGCTTTTCCGCCGAGGAATGGAATTCGATGAGTGAAAAAGAGCAGCAGGAAATTCTACAAAATTACCGGCTGGCATATCTTGCCGACACATTGGTGAATTGGTGCCCGAAATTAGGCACAGTTTTAGCTAACGACGAAGTGAAAGATGGTTTGTCAGTTAGAGGTGGTCACCCGGTGATTCAAAAAAAGATGAAGCAATGGAGCTTGCGTGTTACTGCCTATGCTGAAAGATTACTTAATGGGCTGGAACAACTCAACTGGCCCGAATCTCTGAAAGAAATCCAAAGAAACTGGATCGGCCGTTCAGAAGGAGCCGATATTTTCTTTTACCCGGAAAATTCCGATAACCCTATAAAAGTATTCACTACACGCCCAGACACATTATTTGGCGTAACATTTATGGTGTTAGCGCCGGAAAGTGACTTGGTAGAACAACTAACCAAGAAAGAATACAAATCAAAGGTTGATGAATATGTACAAAAAGCCAAAACAAGATCTGAGCGAGATCGTGTTGCTGACACAAAAACAGTAAGTGGAGAATTTACAGGAAGTTATGCAATACATCCTTTCACCGGGGAAAAACTTCCAATATGGGTAAGCGATTATGTTTTAATTGGTTATGGAACCGGCGCGATCATGGCAGTTCCCGCACATGATGAACGAGACCATAAATTTGCCAAACACTTTAATATACCGATTATACCAGTAATTGAAGGAGGCGATCCTGAGAAAGAAGCATTTGATTCTTTAGAAGGAAGAGTGATCAACTCACAGTTCATTAATGGTTTAAAAGCTGAGGAAGCAATTCCCGAGATTACTAAAGAACTTGAAAAACAAGGCCTCGGAGAGAAAAAAGTAAATTACCGGCTCCGTGATGCTATTTTCAGCCGTCAACGTTACTGGGGAGAACCATTCCCAATTTACTATAAAGACGAAATGCCCTATCCATTGGACAAAAGCAAACTGCCACTTGAACTCCCTGAAGTTGATGCCTTTAAACCAACAGAAGATGGTAAGCCACCATTAGCCCGGGCTAAAAACTGGGAGACTGAGGAAGGTTATCCACTAGAGTTAAGCACAATGCCGGGATTTGCAGGTTCCTCAGCTTACTACCTGAGATTCATGGATCCGCATAATGAAAATGCCCTGGTTTCGAAAGAAGCAGATGAATACTGGAAGAATGTCGATCTGTATGTAGGAGGAATTGAACATGCAACGGGACATCTTATTTATTCACGTTTCTGGAATAAATTCCTTTATGATATCGGATGGGTTGTCGAACCGGAACCATTCAAAAAACTCATCAATCAGGGAATGATTCAGGGCCAGTCAAGTTTTGTCTATCGAATCAAGGGAACGAACAAGTTTGTGTCTTACAATTTAAAAGACGAATATGATGTAACTCAATTGCACGTGGATGTAAATATGGTCAACAACCACGTGCTTGATATTGAAGCTTTCAAAAAATGGAGCCCCGAATATAAAGATGCGGAGTTTATTTTAGAAGATGGCCAATATATCTGTGGCACTGCGGTGGAAAAAATGTCGAAATCATTGTATAATGTAATCAATCCCGATGATATTATACAAAATTTCGGTGCCGATACACTGCGTATGTACGAAATGTTCCTCGGGCCGGTGGAAATGTCAAAGCCCTGGGATACAAACGGCATAGATGGTGTTTACAAGTTTTTGAAAAAATTCTGGAGACTTTTCCATGATGAAGAAGGAAACTTTAGTTTGAGTGATGAAGAAGCAACCAACGAAGAATTAAAGATTCTTCATAAAACCATCAAAAAAGTCAAGGAAGATATAGAGAACTTTTCATTCAATACAGCAATCAGTGCAATGATGATATGTTTAAACGATCTTTCCGGTATGAAATCAAATAAAGAAGCCATACTGGAACCTTTAAACCGGCTGATTGCACCGTTCGCACCACATCTTGCAGAAGAATTATGGCACAGGGCAGGAAACGATAGTTCTGTAGTTTTAGAAACGTTCCCAAAATATAATGAAGAATATTTGAAGGAATCTTCTATAACCTATCCGGTTTCATTCAATGGCAAAGTGCGATTCAAAATTGAATTACCTGTTGGCATTGAACAAGAAAAAGTAGAGGAAATCATTATAAATCATGAAAATGCTCAAAAGTGGCTTGGAGGAAAAAAGCCTAAAAAAGTCATCTTTGTGCCCAAAAAAATAATCAATGTGGTTGTCTAAAATAATTCTTCCGAAAATAAACAAAGACACGATCATTCCCATTGCCAAATCTTATGCAATAATCACCTTTGGATTATTCATAAATGCAATTGGCTGGACTGTATTTTTGATTCCTGCAAAAATCACCGGCGGAGGATTAACCGGCGCTTCTTCTCTTTTGTTCTATGCATTTGAATTTCATGTTGGAGCCACATATTTAATAATAAATGGACTACTTATTATTGCAAGTATTCGGTTTCTCGGTAAAAGTTTTGGGCTGAAAACCATTTTTGCAACTGTTGTCCTCTCATTATTCCTCTCATTATTAGAAGGAATAGTTACAGAACCAATTGTAGATGAACACTTCATGTCAGCAGTTGTAGGAGGCATTTTGGCTGGTGCGGGAGTTGGTTTAGCTATATCGCAGGGAGGAAGTACCGGAGGAACAGATATTATTGCAATGATGATCAATAAGCACAAAAACATCAGCCCCGGTAAAATATTACTCTATCTGGATATAATAATTATTTCCTCCTCGTTTTTTGTATTTCAATCCATTGAAAAAATGGTTTATGGTTATGTAAGTATGGCAGTTACCGCTTACACCATCGATATGGTTTTGACAGGTGCAAAACGCACTGTACAGATGTTCATCCTGTCAAAAAAATATGAGATCATTGCCAACCGTGTCGGCACAGAAGTCAGAAGGGGGATCACTATTCTAAACGGCAAAGGCTGGTATACTCAGGAAGAAACAAAAATTCTCATGATTCTTGTCAGAAAGCAGGAATCCAATTATATTCTGAAGATTATCAAAGAAACAGACCCTGATGCATTTATTTCCCTAGGAAATGTAATGGGAGTTTATGGTTCAGGTTTTGACAGAATCAAAGGAAAATAATCTATAATTCTTTGTTTTTAACGAAATTATAATTTGATAATTCTGGAAATTCTTTATATTTGTAGATTAACAACAACCAAATTCATAGACATGGCATATAAAAGAGTTTTCAGCATTACTTTTTTCAGCATCTTACTTCCTCTCACTTTTATTTTGCTGATATCAAGAGGAAATGAGAAAAAATCCACTTCCATATATACTACTGAAATCAACGAAAATATTTTATGCCAAAATCCGGAAAAAGAATTCGGAATAATAACTGACTCATTCAATATTGAATCCGGTAGAATTCGCTGGAATCAAAACATTGCAAATATACTGAATCAATATACATTAGGCGAACACAGTACCCACGAGGTTGTAACTGAAATAGATAAAGTATTTGATGTAACCAGGTTTAAAGCGGGGAAACGTTATAATCTTTATTTTCTAAATAATGATACCACAGAAAAGCTTAGCTATATTGTTTATGAACATTCCCCGACGGAATATATTAAAATAAAACTGAAAGGGAAACTCGATGTGCAGAAAGTCGAAAAACCTGTTACCATAAAAAAAAGAACGAGTACCGGAAAAATAGAAGGTTCATTATGGAAAACCCTGAGGGAAAATAACATTAATCCTTCTCTGGCTATAGAATTATCTGAAATATATGCATGGAACATAAATTTTTTCCGCCTGAATAAAGGAGATGAATTTAAAGTGGTCTACAACGAAAAATATGTAGATAGTACAGCTATCGGAATAGATGATATTCAAACAGCCTCTTTCAAACATGAGGGAGATACCTTCTATGCTATTCCTTTTGAGCAGGATAGCACGAAAAGTTTTTTCGACTTAGAAGGAAATAGTTTACGCCGCGAATTCTTAAAAGCCCCACTACGTTTTAGCAGGATAAGCTCAGGTTATTCTATGAGCCGAATGCATCCTGTCTTAAAATATCGCCGGCCGCACCGTGGAGTTGATTATGCAGCACCTTCAGGAACCCCAATTCAAGCTATCGGGGATGGCAAAGTTATAGATAAAGGTTACTCAAAAGGCGCCGGATATTTTCTTAAAATCCAACATAACAGTGTATATACCACCGGATATAATCATCTATCCGGATATGGGAAAGGCATTAAAAAAGGCAAAAAAGTAGAACAGGGCGAAGTTATAGGATATGTAGGAAGTACAGGATATTCTACCGGACCCCATCTGGATTTCCGCTTTTGGAAAAACGGAAACCCGGTAAACCCTCTTAAAGTTGAAGCACCACCGGTAGAGCCTATAAAAGAGGATAACATAAAAGCCTTTGAACAGCGAAAAAAAGAATGCCTTGAAGAGCTCTCTAATTTAGATTCATAGTTTTTTCAATATATTTTATGTGTCACTGCCTGTTGTTTTATTAAATAAATTTATATTTTTACGTAAGCAAAATCAAATCCAGCCTCACGTTTTCTATACGTAGAAATGGATCAGAAAATTCAAATAAAGCAAATAAGCCTGAATTCAGTTAATGGCAGAGTAGTACACTCAAAGGCATTCTCCGGAATGAGAAATCGTTTCCGTTTGAAT
The DNA here is from genome assembly GCA_051747065.1 of Bacteroidota bacterium. Taxonomy (GTDB): domain Bacteria; phylum Bacteroidota; class Bacteroidia; order Bacteroidales; family UBA12077; genus JAGXLC01. The sequence continues at coordinate 16,276 of JBNJFT010000009.1, forward strand.
GTTGAAGCTATAGAATCTGGAGTATATTTCCTACGAATCATAACACCAACAGATGAAATCGTTCGTAAATTGATTATACGATGATCGTCTATCAATAAAAATAAGACAAGTTATCGTAACAACACCTTTTGTTAAGTGCTTGAAGATGAACCCCGATTACGTTGGTTTCCTGCCTTAGTTATCGGGGTTTCATTTGGCACATTCTTATGTAAATACTTTACTGAGAAATATTTATAAGGCAGGATAAATTTGAAAAAAGTAAAAAGTAAATAGTAACAGTAGTTGTTGCGATTAAGCAGCAGTCAATGGATATAGAATTCATTTCATTTCTTGTAATAAGTTAATTAAAGTAAATTGAATTGACTGAGTTAAGGGAAGATCTCGGTCGTTTTATTCATCTTATTCGACAAATTCAGAAGAGGAGGTAATTATTTTAAGGACTATTAATTTGTCTATGAGAAATAAGAAGGCAAGCTAAAGTAAACAGTGGATTGCAGCATATAATGGTTAAACAAATTTGTTAGAATAACCTAAGGCTTTTTGGGCTCTTTATTCCGATGTGGATAATTATGGAGGTATTTTATTACCGGAAAACATTGCATAACCCCGTAAGGCACTAATAATGAAATTCTTATTTTTCTGAACACGCCTGCAAAAAACAAAAAAGCCAGTATAGCTACCAGCTTTTAGCAATTGATCTCGTAAAATCTTTTCTTACAAGCCCGGTTATGCTCTACCTACTGAAAAAGATTTATCTCTACATGACTTTCATCGTAAGTAGGACAATCTTGACTTTTACATGAAGTGAACAAGGTTGCAACAAAAAGAGCAAAAAGTACGGCAATTAATATTCGCTTCTTCATAAACAGTTAATATTATAATTAATTATTTTTTCAAAGGTAAAAAAAACAAATAACGATAAAAAAACTATTATGAATTTTGCTCCGTTTTTTGATCACTGTCAACATATGCCGGACAAGGAGGCTCTGTAATGTGACAAGCTGAAATTAATATACTACCAACAAAAAGTATGGCAATCAAAATAATTTTTGTTCTTTTCATGATATACATTTTAGAATTCAATCTTATACAAATTTACGACATAAATTATAAAAAGTTAAACAAAATAAAGGTGATTTAGCTCAATTCTTTGAGCAAATGTTATCTTAAAAAAAAATTCAAAGGCCGCTATTAGAAATAATGATGCTTAAGAGGAGTTAACTCTTCATTACAACGGCAAATCAATTAAGGAAAACTGAAATCCAAATAAAAGACATAATGAATTTACAAGTTTCTCTATGTCGGGTTAAATCCATAACCTCTAAAAAAAAGCTGCCATTAAAGTCATTTGATATAACTATTAATGGCAGCTTAGGTTCTTGTATTTTAATAGTTCTTAAAGTTCAGGAATCCTCCCTGGTGTATAGGGAGCATTCAATTCATCTAATTTTTCTTCCAATTTCTCAATATCCTCTTCTTTTAGCTTCTTAAGCTTTTCCAATAGAGGAGGGAACTTTTCTTTAAGAATATTATAATTCCTTCTTTCTGTTTCAGTGACTCCTGAAGTAGACCGATAATGAGCATATGTTAATGATCTTAAACGTTCCATAATTTTCATCTCATGTGGAGGTATCTCTTCGCTGCTAGCCTTTGGCTCTACTCCATGGAAAGCAAAGATCACCTCATCCAACTCATCTTCTATTCTTTCTGCTTCTTTCATCAGCTCTTTTGTTTCTGCTGTTGTATTCAAAATAGCTTGCTTAATATGATTCATTCTCTCCATCATATTTGCACTCATTTCATCTGCACCTTGAATCTCACGAGTTAAGTCTGATGCTTTTCTTTGGAAATCAAGAAGTTCCTCTCTGTCTTCAGCAGGAAGCGTTCTGATTTCAAGTTGCCTGGCTTCAAATTTCTGAGGAGAAACAAGTTCTGTAATTTCACCATGATGATACTTCGACATAGAAACTTTATAGGTACCCGGCATTGCAAGTACGCCTCCTTCATCCTCTTTTAACGGATTGAACTTTCCATTCTTCAGTTTTACAGGATATGGATTTTCATAACGGAAATCCCATGATACACGCTGTAACCCTTTATTTGGTTTCTTAGTAATTTTTCTCACCACATTGTCATCTTCATCATAAATTGTAAAGATTAAATATGGATCCTCTTCTCTATCTTCTTCTCGTTGCTCTTTCCAGGTAGGTTGTGGAATACGTTTGCCATCTTCAAACAATTCTTTCTCTTTCTCACGTCTAAGTTGCTCATGCGTTTTGGGAACATCTTCCAAATAATAGGTAAAGGTTGCTCCATATTCAGGATTTTCACCTGTATAGTAGGTTGAACCCTGTCCATAACGGCTTCGTTTCTGAATATACATCTCTGCTTCAGGAATCGGGAAGATGTGGGCTTCCTTATCTTCAACAAAAGATTTATCAATATCACGTAAAGGTGAATAATCATCCAGAATATAAAATCCTCTTCCAAAGGTTGCCAGAACCAGGTCTTCTTCTCTTTCCTGGATAGCAACATCTCTTACAGCAATGGTAGGTATTCCGGATTTTATCTGAGTCCATTTTTCTCCACCATTGTTTGAAAAGAAAATGCCAAATTCAGTTCCTGCAAAAAGCAAGTCGGGATCTTTTGGATCTTGTTCAATTGCATGAACAGTTCCATCTTCAGGTAAACCTTCGGTGATTTTTTTCCATGAATTTCCTTTATCTGTACTCTTTAGCAGATAAGGTTTGAAATCATCCCGTTTTCTATTGTCAAAAGAAGCATAAACAACATTCTCATTATGTCGTGATGCATAAATGTCACTTACGTAAGTATGATCAGGCACATCAGGGAAAGAATTAATTTCTCTCCAATTTCCTTCAGGATCCTCTGATACTTGAATTAATCCGTCATCAGTGCCAACATATAGAAGATCTTCCTGCACAGGTGATTCATCTAATGAAACAATCGTGCCATACAAGGAAGTCGATACATCTTTAGCCACAGCATCAACACTCCAATATTTCCCCATAACGGGCCATTTATTGCGGTCTATCTGAGCAGTTAAATCCGGACTGATTATATCCCAGGAATTTCCACGATCTTCACTACGGAATACTTTATTAGCAGCCATGTAAAGTTTTTCATTGTTATGGGGGCTAAGAATCAAAGGAGTATTCCAATTCCAACGGTATGTCAAAGAATCCTTCGGAGGAACAGGCTTAATGCTTACTGATTCCCCACTTTTTTTATCATACCGTACAACGTTGCCATATTGCAACTCTGAATATACAATATTTGGATTTTCGGGATCAATTGCTTGCCAGAAGCCATCGCCTCCAAGGGTTACAAACCAGTCGGAATCCGGGATACCGTCTGAACGCAATGTTTGAGAAGGACCGCCCATACTGTTATTATCCTGTGTTCCTCCATATACATTATAGAATGGCTCTTCATTATCTACATTCACTCTATAGTATTGTGTGACAGGCAGGTTCGACGTATGGTAATAATGCTCTGCATCATCATAAGTTGTATAAATTCCACCATCAGAGCCGATCATATAATGTTCCGGATTTTTCGGATTGATCCACATGGCATGGTCGTCAACGTGTTTCTTATTCAATCCGACTCGTTCCCATGTTTTACCTCCGTCCGAAGTAACTTTACTCACAGTTTCCATGGAATAAACCTTATCCACATCCTGGGGATCAGGAATTATTAAGTTATAATATTGAGCACTTGAGTGGTGCTTACTCATTTTTTTCCATGATTCACCACGATCCGTAGAGCGGAAAAATCCACCTTTTTCGTCATTTCCTTCCATAATAGCATAAATAACATCAGGATCGGCTGGTGAAATTGCTAAACCAATTCCTCCAATATGTGCTTTACTTGTGGGAAGTCCTTTTTTTAATTCACGCCAGTTTTCTCCTGCATCTGTCGTTTTGTAAATAGCAGTTTCCGGGCCACCTCCAATTTTTGTATGTACATGACGCCTTCTTTGTTCTGATGCAGCATATAAAACATCAGGGTCTCTGGGATCCATAACGATATCGTTCACACCTGTGTGTTCGCTGATTTTCAGAACCTTATTCCATGTCTTTCCTCCATCGGTAGTCTTATATAAACCTCGGTCGCCACCGGGGCCCCATGCAGAACCTTCTGCAGCAACATAAACCACATCGGAATTTCGGGGATCAACTATAATTTTTCCTATTTGACGAGAATCTTCCAGGCCCATGTTGTCCCATGACTTGCCCCCGTCAGTAGACTTATAAACACCATCACCATAACCCAAAGCTCTTTGGTGATTATTTTCTCCTGTGCCTAACCAAACTACATTATGGTTATTGGGATCCATTGTAATGCATCCGGTAGAATAGGCTCCATAATTTTCAAATACAGGCTCAAAAGTAGTGCCCTTATTTGTTGTTTTCCAGACATTACCACTAGAAACTGCAACATAGAATTCACTATGATTATCAGGATTAACCGCAAAATCTGAAATACGCCCTGAAGCAAAAGCCGGGCCAATACTTCTAAACTTCAAACCACTTATAAGGCTTGAGTTTACTTTCTCTTTGTCATCTCCATCGTCGTTATTCTTTGCAAAAAGCTCAGATGATACAGAACTCAATCCAAGGCTAAGAAAAACGATTAATAGAAGCTTGCTAAAGTAACTGTTAAACCGTTCGTTAAAATAATTCATGTTTTATAAAATTTGGGTTAGTAACTCGTTTTTATAAGACAGTTAATGAAAGGAATCGTTTAATCAGCAAAATATATCATTTTTTCTGATTAAATATAAACAGAAAAATAGAATCAATTGGCAAGCTAGTTGTCTAAAAAAGATTTTCTCATGGAAAATCCACCAAAAAAACTATAATTATTGGTTTGCTCATCTTCCGAGTGGCAGGAATAAGATCTCAAAAAGATCAAATAATGAGAATTAGTCAGGCAATTTTAACCTGAATTTATCAGGTTAAAATAAAGTAATCAGGGTTAATTGTTTTCTGCTAAAACTTCACAATATAAAGAAGGGATGTAGGCAATATAGCGTTGCTTTCAGGCACAAAAAATCCTCTCCGTTATTTCTTTGCGGCTTTTTAGATTGCATTTTTTCTACAAAAACATAAAAATCAAAGCAAATAACAAAGAGGATCCTTAAAAAATTCAATAAAATAGGTTATAGGTTATTGCTGCCCCATGCTACCTTCAAGTTTCTTCTGGATTCTTTGCATTAAAGCTGTATCATTCTGAGCAGCATTTGCTATCTGCTGATAACGCTCCATAGTAAGACCAACATCTTCTATAGCATCTTTCATGTCCTCCTGTAATCCAGACTGAACACTCTCCATCTCTTTCATGATACTTTGATACTGTTGCATTTCCTTGTCAGAAACATCCTGAGCATCGCCTTGTTGCTGAGATTGCTGTGATTGTTGGATTTCTTGAAAACGTCGAGGATCCATTCCTTCATCTTCAATAGTTTTGCTCATTTCTTCCTGAGCTCCCTGATTAATGGACTGAACTGCGTTAACTGCTTCAACAAACTTTTCTATTTCTTCATCACTAACATCAATATCCTGCTCTTCTTGCATTTCTCCTGGCATCTCTTGTTGATCTTCCGGAGAAGCTTGTTCTTGTCCTTGCTGTTGGTCTTGTTCACTACCACCTTGTTTTTTGCCACAGCCAGTAATAAACATTAATCCGATAAGTAAACTTCCTACAATTTTTAAATACATATTGTTCTTATTTTTATTAGTTAATAATAATTCAACGAAAACACTCTTTCTTTATTATATTTTCTGATATATACAAATGGTTTCTTTTTTCTAAATCATTTTCATTCCGATTGACACAACAAATCGCTTTCTTTATTTTAAATCTAAAAAGAAATTACAAATGTAAGTAAAACAATATTTTTTTCAATGGATAAAGGAGAAAACATTATAACCCAAATAAAATTTTACTTCATCATATATATATAGGCACATTCAGAAGTAGAGGCAAATATTAAAACGGACATCAGTTAACTGCTGAGTAAATAGTATTCAGTAGTTAGTAGAACTTCGGAAAGAGGCTTGATATGAATAATTTAAATGAAAGTTATTAAAAATAATGAGCGTGAAAAACCTTTTCTTTTGCAGCAAAAAAGCCTTTTTGACACTTACAGATCATTAAACAATAGTTGACACTAACTGCTTCTGTTATAAAACATTTTTTTTACAACAGAGCCTAATTTAAAATGTATGGAAATTTTGATTTTTTTTTTGATATTGACCCAATATTTTTCACAAAAAATAATTAATATGGATTCACAAAAACCAATAAAGTTTCTTAAAATCAGTATTTTATTTACAGTTTTTACTTTATTTTCCGGGTTACTAATTGCTCAACCTGATGGGTATTACGATGATGCCGACGGACTCACCGGAGAAGAGCTAAAAACAGAACTACACGAGATCATCAATGATCATAATGAGCAATCCTACAGCTCTTTATGGACACATCTTGAGGATACAGATGCCAAATCTGACGGTACAGTCTGGGATATGTATTCAGACAATCCGGATGGTGATACACCATATGAATTTACATTTGGCGATCATCAATGCGGAACCTACCAGGAGGAAGGAGATTGTTACAACAGGGAGCACTCTTTCCCAAAAAGCTGGTTTGGCGATGTTTCTCCGATGAACACAGATATGTTTCATATTTATCCTACAGATGGATATGTAAACGGGAAGCGAGCAAACTTGCCTTTTGGAGAAACAGAAAGCCCCGACTGGATATCAGAAAACGGATCAAAAAAAGGTTCTTGTTCGTATTCCGGTTACAGCGGAACTATATTTGAGCCCATTGACGAATATAAAGGTGATTTTGCGCGAACTTATTTTTATATGGTGACCAGGTACGAGGATAAAGTAGATGGATGGGAAAATAACGGAGATGGAGCAGATGCCATGTTAGATGGAACCACATTTCCGGCTTTTAAGGAATGGGCTATTGATATACTTGTGGAATGGCACAATGAAGATCCAGTCTCGCAGAAAGAAATAGACAGGAATGATGCCGTTTATGATGTTCAGAACAATCGCAACCCTTTTATTGACAACCCGGAATATGTGAATAATATATGGGGCGAGCCCAGTGAAGAGAATATTCCTCCGGAAATCAACAATATAGAAACCGACCCCTCCTCACCGGATTCCTCAGATGAAGTGAATATAGCTGGTTCCATTACCGATGAGGATGGAACGATTACTTCGGCAGAAGTAAATTGGGGGCTCACTTCGGATAATCTGGACAATACGATTTCTATGACGGATAACGGGAGTTCCTACGTGACCGAAAGCGCCATTCCGGAACAAGAGGGTGAAACCACAGTATATTATCAGGTGTCTGCAACAGACGACTCTTCTGAAACAACAACATCAAGTGTTTTTGATTATACCGTTGATATGCAGAAGGATACAGTTCTTTCCGAAGATTTTTCAGCATGCCCGCCGGAAAACTGGACAATAAAAAGCGTAGCCGGGAGTGAAGAGTGGACCTGCACGGATGGCTACATAAACATCAATGCATACGGCAGCGATGAAGCTTGCGACGACTGGCTGATTACACCATCTTTCAATCCAAATGATTTTAATGATGAAATTCTTTCTTTTGAAACATGGACTGATTTTGCTGATGACTATTACCCACCACTTAAAGTAAAATATTCAACAGATTACACAGCCGGTGATGATCCATCATCTGCAACATGGACGGACCTATCCTCAACATTAGCGGAAGAAGACTCAGAAACATGGACAAATAGCGAAGATGTCAGCTTAAGCGATATTGAAGGTGATAAAATCCATATCGCTTTTCAATATACATCGTCAGGTACAGGTGCAGGTTCAAGCTCAGAGTGGAGAGTAGATAATGTTACAATCACAGGTTCAGAAAACGCTGAGCAAAACACACCTCCGGATATTAGCAATATAGATGCCGAACCATCCGATCCGGAGCCAACAGATGAAGTTAATATAAAAGCTTCCATTACAGACGAAGATGGAACAATTAATTCTGCGGAGGTTAACTGGGGACTCAGCTCCGATAACCTGAGCAATACAATATCTATGACGGATAACGGAGATCACTACATCTCCGAAGGCGCTATTCCAGAACAAGAAGATGAAACCACGGTCTATTACAAAGTTTCAGCCACAGACAACTCTTCTGAAACAACAACATCAAGCACTTTAGATTATACAGTTGAAGAATATGCACCTGAATACTGCGACAGCAAAGGTGAAGACGCCAGCTACGAATGGATTGACGATGTTCAGGTCGGCGATTTCACAAACGATTCAGGTGAAGACAACGGATATGGCGACTACACAAATCAAACGGCTGAACTTGCAACCGGTGAAAGCCACGAGATTACACTAACACCCGGTTTCTCTGGTAGCACATACCAGGAATACTGGAAGATATGGATTGACTTTAACGGTGATGAAGAATTTGATGACAGCGAACTCGTATATGATGCCGGTTCTGCTTCCAGCTCTGAAGAAACAGGTTCTATCGACATTCCTTCTGATGCTTCCGGTTCTACAAGGATGAGAGTATCCATGAAGTATAACGGAGAGCCATCTGCTTGTGAATCTTTCAGTTATGGTGAAGTTGAAGATTATACTGTGAAACTCTCTGATGATGGAGGTGGTAACGATGACGACACTGAAGCACCAACTGCTCCGGCCAATCTTGCTTCTTCAAATATTACAGAAACAAGTGTTGACCTGACATGGGACGCTTCTTCTGATAATGTGGATGTTGAAAAATATACTGTTTACCAGGATGGTGAATCAATTGGTACAACTGAGAACACCTCATATTCAGTAAGCGATCTTACTGAAGGAACAACCTACACATTTACCGTGAAAGCTGAAGATGCTACCGGCAATGTTTCCGGTCCAAGCAACGAAGTAGAAATAACTACAGAAAAAGAGGAGGATGAAGTTATAGAATACTGTGAATCAAAAGGTGAAAACACCAATTATGAGTGGATCGAACAGGTAGAACTTGGATCAATCAGCAACAATTCCGGTAGCGACGGTGGTTACGCCGACTATACGAATCTTTCAGCTGACCTGAGCCCCGGTTCAGAAGCAACCATATATTTCAGCGCAGGCTTTGCTTCCAGCAGCTACACCGAATACTGGCACGTATGGATCGACTTCAACCAAAACGGCGAATTTGAAAGCGATGAAGAAGTAGTAACCGGGTCATCAAGCAATTCAGATAAACTCGAAAAAAGTTTCAACGTACCTGCAGAAGCTGACCCAGGTGAGACACGTATGAGAGTGACAATGAAATATAATGATGAAGCTTCTCCGTGCGAATCATTCAGCTATGGTGAAGTAGAAGATTACACAGTTAACATTACCGATGATGCATCAAATAACAACTTTAAAAATAGTAAAAATGCTATTGAATTGGGTAATGCAACGGAGGGATTGAAACTTCATCCGAATCCCGCTACCAATCATCTAAATGTTAAGATCAATGAAGGTGAAAGAAATTCTTCGATAGGTATTTATGACACTCATGGCAAACTGGTGAAAACAGTTTCTGTAAACGGCGATTTCAAAGAAATTGATATTTCAGATTTGCCGGGAGGGGTATATATTCTCAAGGTAAATGACGAGAGAGCGCCTCTGGTTGAAGAATTTATCAAAAAATAGCAGAGTGAGTTAAACTCTGAGATTTAAATATAAAAACTAAAGGGAGTTGTCTTAAAATGACGACTCCCTTTTTTTATGTAATTTCAGAAGTAAAAAAAATAATGTAAAATAACAGGTTGGCAGCTAAAAAAAGCAGATAGGTAGCAGGTAATTAGCTAGTAGTAATTCATATTGATACCGGATATTAGATAATGTAAACTATAACTTAAATCCAACGCTATTTGCTCCCAACAAAAAAAAAGCCCTGTTGATTTTCAGTATCTTACAGGGCGTTTTTGTGACCCGGGGAGGATTCGAACCCCCAACACCCAGATCCGAAGTCTGGTGTTCTATCCGTTAAACTACCGGGCCGAACAGCGCAAATTTACAAAAAAAGATGGAATGTAAAATTATATTTCATCAGAATTAAAAAAGTCTGTATTTTTGAAATAAAAGATTTCTATGATCTACGATAGCTATCCGGTTACTGCTAAAGATGGACTACAACTATTTGTTCGTGTTTGGAAAGCACAAACAAAAGAAAAAGCTGTTATATTTCTACTTCATGGATTTAGTGAACATTCCGGCCGATATACTACGTGGGCAGAACGTTTTGCTGAAAACAACATCAGTATCTATGCGATTGACTACCGGGGGCATGGAAAAGCAGGCGGTATCCGCGGGCATACACCAAGCTACAAACATCTGCTTGATGATATCGATGTCTTAATTCAGCAGGCTGATTCAATAAATAAACCAATATTTCTTTACGGCCAGAGCCTTGGAGGAAATCTTTCTCTGAACTATGCATTAGAAAAGAAACCTCAACTGAACGGAATTATTTCTACTTCCCCATGGTTAAAACTGGTTTATGAACCCAAAACCCTCATGATCTTATTTGCCAGAATACTAAGAAAACTGTCACCGTCACTTACAAGAAAAGCCGGACTGGACATCAACCTGTTATCTCATGATCCAAAAGTAGCGGAAGATTATGCTAAAGACAAGCTCAACCACCAATTCATCACACCGAATCTTTTCTTTGGAGCAAGAAAAGCCGGACGCAAAGTCATTCAAAACGCCGTAGAAATTAAAATTCCAGTACTTTTAATGCATGGTACAGGTGACCTGATTACTTCGTTCAAGGCAAGTGAAAAATTCGCCGAACGTTTAAAAAACGCAGGAGGTGATATTACGTTTGTTCCATGGGAAAATTACTATCATGAAATACATCACGAAATCAATAATGAACTGGTCTTTCAGAAAATTATGAACTGGATTAAGGAAAAATCTGAGAAATGATGAATCAATGTTGATAGCACGTGGACAAAAAACTTAAAATGGAACGCACCTGCCTTGCGGCAGGCAGGGATGACACGGATTTAACGCCTTGCCTGGCAGGCAGGGATCAACACAGGTTTTTTTATCTCTATTTTATAAAGACTTAATATAAAAGTGTTAGTTTCAATTTATTTAAATAAGATAAAACAAGATCGAAATGCTCCTTATACTAATTTATATGCAAAAGGAGGATGAATATGACGCTCCTTTCCTTTCTAAAATATTAGCAACAATAAAACAATGGAACAATTTAACAATAGGGAAATAAAATGAAATTCAGAACGCCTGTAGAGATCAGCCCACGAAATTTTGGTTTATCACATTCCACGCACACGCTAATGCTTGGCTCGTGTTTCACAGAAAATGTAGGAAGGAAACTTCAATACTACAAATTTCCGGCAATGATAAACCCGTTTGGAGTACTGTACAATCCCTTTTCTATTAAAAATGCACTTGAAATATTAACAGGGAAGCAACATTTTACTGAAGATATCCTTGGGGCATACAATAATAAATGGTTTAGCTTCTATCACGACACTTCCTTTTCGGCAGACAACAAGGAAGAAATTAAAGATAAAATAGAGTCAACAAGAAAAAAAACTGCAGATTACCTGAAAAAAGCCGGAGTACTCATCATCACTTTCGGCACAAGTTGGGCTTTCAGGCACATTGAGAAAGACATGATCGTTGCAAATTGCCATAAGCTGCCATCCGGCAATTTTCAGCGGGAACTGATTTCACCGGAAAGCATCATTAACCATTACAAAGAATTGATCAAAGAAATATACCAAATCAACCCAAACCTTCAGATTATATTCACAGTAAGCCCGATAAGGCATTGGAGAGATGGAGCTGCCCAGAACCAACTGAGCAAAGCCAGCCTCATTTATAGCATTCACAAAATAATTGAACACAACCCGGAGATTGACTATTTCCCTTCTTACGAAATTGTTATGGATGAACTCAGAGATTACAGGTTTTATGCAAACGATATGATTCATCTGAATGAAACAGCCATAGAATATATCTGGGAGCGATTTTCAGAGACCTACATCACTAAAAATGCTCATAAACTAATGAACGAAGTGGAAAAGATACAGAAGGCGAAAAGTCACAGGCCTTTCAATCCAAAATCTTCTGAATACCAAAATTTCCTACAGGAACAAATCGAAAAAACCAGACAACTAAAAGAAAAATACCCTATGCTAGATTTTTCAGAAGAACTGGAATTTTTTAGAAGAAAACGTTATTCATAGATTTGATTGAGCAAGCCGAAGGCAGTTGGAGCTTGCAGTTGCAGTGGCAGCAGAAGGCAAAAAGCAGGGGAAGCCCCTAAATGGCGTAAGTCCCGCTTGTGATAGTGCTGGTTTCGAGGTTTCGGGTTCCGGGTTGCGAGTTTTGAGCCAGAAGTTCCGATCTTTCGAGTGAGCCTAAAAATAATCGGGTAAAAAAAGGAATAAGAAACCACCTGGCCTGTCAAATTGCAGGCAAGATCGGAACTTTTTCTTGGCTGCTGGCGAAATTTTTATCAGATGAGAGCAGCGGAATTATTCGCTGTCGCTCATGAAATCGCTTCGCTAGGTTGCAAATTCCGCCGAGCAACTATTGCGTCATTACGCTTAGCACGGAGAGCAATTTGTTTATCCATTTTTTGCTGCATATTCACCGCCTACTGCAGAGTGCTTACTGCTTACTCATTAGCTAATTGATGCTCATTTTAATATTCGCCCTGCTTCTGAATGTGCCTACTTATCACTATCCAACTTCAAAACTGCCATAAATGCAGATTGAGGAACCTCTACGTCACCAACCTGGCGCATTTTCTTTTTCCCTTTCTTCTGCTTCTCC
>JBNJFT010000010.1:0-4846 GCA_051747065.1 Bacteroidota bacterium
CCTTTTTTGCTTGTTGAAATTTCATGATTTATTGTATTGGTTACTTTTAAAGTTTCAGTATTTAAATTTTGAATTTCAAAATTGCTTATCGCATTTTTTGGAATACCCGGCATTAGCAATGACTTGACATTATCTCTACTCTTTGTAATTTCAAAAAAGGGATTTTCGCAAAAACTTCGTTCATAGGTAATTTCGCCTGTAAGCGAGTTATCCTTTTCCAGTTTTAATTCTCCTTCAACATTTATTTTGTTTTTATTCTTTTTAGTTTCAGCAAATTTGGGAGTTTCATTTGAATTGTTTATGAGCAAGTTAACTTCCTCAGAATGTTTATATTTTGAATTGAAGGAATTGCTGTGAATTGCTGAGAGGTATAGTTCTTCATCTTCTGGTTGAACTTTGACATAATATTGCTTTATTGAATTAAAATCTCCGATTTCTTCTTCATGAAATTCTGAGGGAATTATTCCAACTATTTCTGCGTCAATTCCTATTTTTTTCAGTAGGCTTGATAGAACGTTTGTTTTTTCAATTGTAGTTCCTCCATTGTTTTCTATTACGTGTTTATTACTTTTTGTTCTAAAGCCTTTGTATTCCTGTGGAATTTCAAAGTGATTCATGTGATTCACAACCATATCCTGAATAGCCAGAATACTATCAAGCTTTGATGATTTACCTTCCAGGATACGGTTTAACTTTTTATTAATGTCGCCAGGAATATCAGAGGATAATTGTTCAGTGAGATACGAGTAAGCCTCTTCGAAATTTTTTGTACTAAAAATCAGACGAGGTAAATGTTCCTTATATTCCGGTTGTTTGTCGTCATTAGGAATGGCTGATATGTTGCTGAATTGCCACTTATATTCTTTAAAATCTCCCTTGTTTGAGATATTTAACCTTTCTTCTTCTGCATTAAGAAGTTTGTAGTTTAGCTCTTTATCTTCAGGAAACCTAACTTTTATGGTAAGGTTCCTAATCGGAGATTTTTTGGCAAGGAGTTCGTTTTCCATTAGAAATGGTTTGAAATCCTTGTTGCTTTTCAGGTCATAATCAAAATTTATAGTAGAATTTTTTTCCAGGCCTGTATGCGTTACAACCATTTCCCTTAAATGGCTGTATGGAGGTGCTCCTTCAGCAAAGCGAGGTAAAACTTCATTATAGGCATTGTCCGGTGATGGAACTTTTTTGCCTTCCGGTGTCTCTGTAACAGACTTGTTGATATCTAACTCCTGATAGTCCGGATTATAAACAATGAAACTTTCACCATATAGTCGATTAAATGCATAATAACTTCGTAGGTCCAATTCATGTTGATAATGGTAATCTATGGAACCGTCTTCATTCAGGGTGTATACCTTTGTAATGTTCTGAAATATAGCATCGGCATTATCGTATTCTTTCTTAGTAGTTTTTTTACAGGATATTGATCCTACTATTAGTGCGATAAGAAGTAATATTATAATTTGTTTATTCATCTTTTCTTATATTTTAATGTTTTATAATCTTATTTTTTTAGGATAATGCTTTCTTTAGCCAATGTCTTTTGTGCTTTTACTACATTTTTGAAGTTTGTCCATTCATCGGGCTGATACTTACGTTTATTAAATATAATCCGCTGATCTAATGTGATCGAATCTTCTTCAAGGTTATATCCTCCTTTGTATGTAGCTGATGATCCGTCGATGTCACTAACACTGGGAATGTAAGCTTTTGCTTTATATTCAGGGACCTTAATTGTTTCCTTTATTTCAACGAGTCTGCTGCATCTGTCTTTGAATGGATATTTTCTGTTTTTGAGATCAGGATTGAAATTTAGATGATAATTGACGTTCGTAAATAGCTCTTTCGCAAGAACCGGTGTAAAAATAATTTCTTCGTCAGTGCTGATTGCATAATTTGGTATCTTGTATTTGATAGTAATATGCATATTTTCTTCCTGATAATTATAGGGGTCGCTGTATTCCATTTTTAAGATTTCTATCCCCGGCAATGTTTCTCTAATCTTTCTTTCAAGCGCGTTGTCCCAGTTTGATTTAAAACTTCTGGTGAACATACTTCTTAAAGCCCCATCAGACTGACCTTCAGCGTCAATAGTGAATTTTCCTTCTAATGTTCCGTCAGCCTTTAATGTGGATTCACCATTCATTTTAAAATAATGATCTTCTGGCGGTGAAACCGGAGTTTCTTTCAGGTCAGCTCCTTCGGGAACTCCTAGTAAATATCCCTGTTGTTGTTCAAGGCTTGACCATAATTCTCTGGTAAAGGGTACCCAGGTAGGATCTAATAATTTATATTCTCCATTAGAAAGTTTTACAACTGTAATGCTATGATTGAACTGATCTGCCGGAATATCTTCAATTTTGGAACCTGCCATTGTCATGGCTGCATAAGATTCAAATCCGGCTGCGCGGAGCATAGTAACAAGCATTCCTGCTTTGTCTTTACATACACCGCATCGATCTCTGAATACTACTGTTCCTTTATGTAATGTGTAACCTTCTCCTTCTCCCATGGATAAACCTGAATAGCGAATGTTGTCAGCAACCCAATGTGTTAATTTGGAAATGCTGTCCATCTCGGTTTCGGCTCCCCGAAGTATTTCGTCAACTTTCTTTTTTATAGTGTCGTTGTATTCAAAACTTCCATAATCTTTATTTACATTATAGAACCATAAGGATTTTTGCTCCCATTCTTTTGTGGTAGTTATAATTAGTTTAGGAGCTACATCCGAAGCGGCCACCATGTGGGGTTCTTTTGAGATTTCTCCAATGTTATTTTTAACGAAGGTATATTGGGTTTTTTCTCCAAGGTTGTATCTTGATTGATAAACTTTTCCATTATAGAATTGGTGGTAAAGAGTTTTTGAACTAGGTAGCTTAACTTTATAAACCTTTTTCTTAACAGGTTGGTCGTTCCAAAATTCAACTATATCATAGAAGTGTCCTTTCATAGGTGGTACATAGCGGGAATCGCTCGGAACATCTTCTTGTAATAATGCATAGGTGAAACCTTTCCTGAACATAACTAATTCTACTGCATCTCCGGGCTCTAGCCTGCCTATGTTTATCATTTTATGTCTGGCCCCCCAATATATCATTCGTGCAGGTGCCGGATAATCTTTTTCTTTGTCCATGTCCAGCTCTTCAATAGTTCCATCTTTGCGGTAAATCTTTACTTTTTTAATTTTGGTGTAAGCGGATAACGGGTCGTAACGAAATTTAAAATGGTTAAGCTTTTTTGCTCCTTCGGGAGTAAGTACCTTATAGAGCTTGTGAATATCCCTGGAGCTCATTCCATTCTCTTTAACATTAACATCGGTGCTGTCGAAAATAACCAGATAATCTGCTTCCGGATAATCTGTCGCATCACCGGCGTTTTTAATCAGACTAAACGGAACAGCAAAAAGCTGAATGCTAAAGAAGAATAAGATAACGGATAAAAAGGTTTTTCGGTGCATGATTTGTAGATTTTAGGATTAGTTTTTGACTCTAAAATAAAGAAAATAGTTTATAATATTAGGACTTTGATAATACTGTTTGTGTTTAATGATTGGAATTTAATGCATTAAAAGCATGAGGATCCCTTATAAACATAATGTGTGTAGTGTTTTCAATTTTTTTATTTTTATTTGCATAGAATTTTAGTCTTCCTTTCTTTTTAAAAAGTTGATTTATACAGAAGAGAGAGAAGTTAGACCCGATAGATTTTTGGTAAAAAACCAGAATGGCCAGTTGCTAATATTTAACCAAAAAAAGTGGAGTTATAAATCAAAATAGTATTCATAAAATTTTCTGGTCAATAAATATAAAAAGCATACTTAAATGTCCCAAAACATGGAAAAGAAAGTATTTGTAGTGGATGAGCCGTTTTATTTGGAGAGTGGACGATATCTTCCATCTCTTCAGATCACATATCATACTTTAGGCAAACTCAATACGGGAAAAGATAATGTGGTTTGGGTGTGTCATGCTTTTACTGCGAATTCTGATGTAGAAGAATGGTGGAGTGATATGGTAGGCAAGGGTAAGTGTTTTGATCCAGATATACAGTTCATTATATGCGCAAATATACTGGGATCGTGTTATGGTACTACCTCTCCGCTTTCTATAAATCCTGAAACAAATAGTTATTATTTTCATGATTTTCCTACGATTACAATGAGGGATATTGTCAGGGCACATGATCTGCTTTGTCAACATTTATCTATAAACAAGATACAAGTTGTTATCGGTGGTTCTATAGGTGGATTTCAGGCTTTAGAGTGGGCAATAATGAAACCCGACTTGTTTGATAATCTGGCACTTCTAGTAACCAGCGCCCAAACATCTCCGTGGGCTATCGCTCTGAATGAGTCTCAACGTATGGCTATTGAAGCAGATGCTTCTTTCAGTAAGAAGGATGAAAATGCAGGGATTGATGGAATGAAAGCCGCCAGAAGCGTTGCTTTAATAAGCTACAGGAATTATCAAACCTACCTTTTGACCCAGGAAGATACAGATGATGAAAAACTGAGCGATTACCGTGCCTGTTCTTATCAGAGATACCAAGGGGAAAAACTGGCCCGGAGATTCAATGCTTTTTCTTATTATGTACTTTCCAAAGCTCTTGACAGTCATAATGTTGGCCGGAAACGAAATGGAGTAAAAAATGCTTTAGCAAAGATCAAAGCACATACAATTGTTATAGGTATAAGCACTGATAATTTGTTTCCTGTGGATGAGCAAAAATTTATTGCTGACCATGTGTCGGATGCCAATTATTTTGAGATTGACTCCAAATTCGGGCATGATGGGTTTCTGATTGAAACAACAAAGATAACAAGTATTTTGAAGCAAAACCTTAAATAAAA
>JBNJFT010000010.1:4946-7165 GCA_051747065.1 Bacteroidota bacterium
GGGGCTATGGGAACGATGATTCAAAGGTATGATCTTTCAGAAGAAGATTATCGCGGAGAGCGTTTCAAAGATATTGAGCAAAATGTTAAGGGCAATCACGATCTTTTATCTATTACTAAACCAGAAGTTATTACCGAAATTCATCATGCTTTTCTGGAAGCAGGTGCTGATTTTGTTACGACAAACTCATTCAATTCTACGCGCATATCAATGGCAGACTACCACATGGAAGACCTTGTTTACGAGTTAAACGTAGAATCTGCAAAATTAGCCCGAAAAGCAGCCGATGATTATACAAAAAAAACACCCGATAAGCCCAGGTTTGTAACAGGCACAATGGGGCCGACAAATCGTACAGCCTCGGTTTCACCTGACGTAAATAAACCTGCATACAGGGCAGTAGACTTTGATGCGTTGAAAGATGCTTATTTTGAGCAGGTTAGTGGATTGGTTGAAGGAGGAGTAGATGTCATAATTATTGAAACAATTTTTGACACAATCAATGCAAAAGCTGCTCTTTTCGCGGTTCAGGAATATAATGAAAAGCATAACGCCAACGTTCCTGTTATGGTTTCCGGAACCATTACGGATGCCAGCGGGAGAACATTTTCAGGACAAACACTGGAAGCATTTTATAACTCCATGTCTCATGTGGACTTGCTGAGTATCGGATTGAATTGTTCCTTCGGGGCAGAGCAATTGAAAGAGCCTATCGAACACCTATCGAAGATTTCTAAATTTTTCATCAGCGCTCATCCGAATGCCGGGCTTCCTGATGAGTTTGGTGATTATAAACAATCAGCCGATGAAATGGCACAGCATGTAAGCACTTACATGGAAGATAAACTTATCAACATTATTGGTGGCTGCTGTGGCTCTCGGCCAGAACACATTGAGGCAATTGCAAAAGTAGCACAAAAATATACGCCACGCCAAATACCTGAAATTGAAAAAGCTACAAGATTGTCTGGACTTGAGGCAGTTACAATAACACCAGAGAGGAATTTCGTGAATATTGGTGAGCGAACTAATGTTGCGGGGTCAAAGAAATTTGCAAGACTGATCCGGGAGGGAAATTTTGAAGAAGCATTGGCAATTGCCCGAAAGCAGGTTGAAGATGGTGCACAGGTAATTGATGTGTGCATGGATGATGCGATGATGGACTCAAAGGCAATGATGAAAGAGTTTTTAAACCTGATTGCTTCTGAGCCGGACGTGGCAAAGGTCCCGATTATGGTAGATTCCTCGAAGTGGGAGATCATCGAAGAAGGTTTGAAATGTGTTCAGGGAAAATCGATTGTCAACTCAATTAACCTGAAAGAAGGCGAGGAACAGTTTCTGGAACAGGCTCATAAAATAAAAAAATATGGTGCTGCAGCAGTCGTAATGCTTTTTGATGAAGACGGACAGGCTGTAGACTTTAAACGCAAAACAGAAATCGCTGAGCGGGCTTATAAATTGCTTACTGAAAAAATTAACTTTCCACCTGAAGATATTATTTATGATGCCAATGTGTTGAGTATTGCTACAGGAATGGAAGAACACAATAATTACGCCGTAGAATTTATTGAAGCTACAAAATGGATCAAGGAAAATCTTCCGCATGCAAAAGTAAGTGGTGGAGTTAGCAACTTGTCATTTTCTTTCCGTGGAAATAACGTAGTTCGCGAAGCCATGCACTCTGTGTTCCTTTATCATGCTACAAAAGCAGGTATGGATATGGGAATAGTCAATCCATCTATGTTAGAGGTTTATGATGATATTCCTGTAGATTTGCTTGAGCTTGTAGAAGATGTGGTGTTAAATCGACGCGAAGATGCAACAGAGCGACTGATTGAGTACGCTGAAACCGTTAAATCATCAGGTAAAAAACAAGAAAGAACAGAAGACTGGCGAAGTAAAGAATTGCCGGAGAGAGTTTCATATTCGCTTGTCAAAGGCATTACGGATCATGTTGAGAAAGATATGGAAGAAGCCCGGCAGGTTTATGATAAAGGTCTCGATATTATAGAAGGCCCGCTGATGAATGGAATGAACCGCGTAGGAGAGTTGTTTGGAGAAGGGAAAATGTTTTTGCCCCAGGTGATTAAAAGTGCGAGGGTAATGAAGAAAGCGGTGGCTTACCTGATGCCATATATTGAAGAAGAGAATAAAGAACATGGAGGCAGTTCTTCTGCAGGAAAGGTTCTACTGGCAACAGTGAAAGGCGATGTGCATGA
>JBNJFT010000010.1:7265-25680 GCA_051747065.1 Bacteroidota bacterium
TTTGAATGAAGCTCGAAATAATAAACCAAAGATTGACTGGGATAATTATAATCCTGTAAAACCGTCGTTCATAGGAGAGAAAGCTTTCAATGATTTAAGCCTTGAAGAGATTTCTAAATATATTGATTGGACATTTTTCTTTTATTCATGGGAGCTTCGCGGTAAATATCCAAAAATATTCGATGATCCCAAAAAAGGAGAAGATGCTAAAAAGCTGTTCAATGAAGGGAAGGAAATGCTCCAGAAAATTATTGATAATAAGATGATTGAGCCCAATGCTGTTGTAGGCTTTTATCCTACAAACAGTATAGGTGATGACATTGAGCTCTATTCTGATGAAAGCAGGAAAAAAACTCTGTTGACCTTACATTTTCTGAGAAATCAGCGAAAAAAAGAGGCCGGAGAACCCAATCTCTGTCTTTCAGACTTTATAATGCCAAAGGAATCACCCAATCCGGATTATATAGGCGCGTTCTTTGCTACAGCAGGACTTGGTGTGAATGAATGGGCCGAAAAATTTGAGAAAGACAACGATGATTATAGTGCCCTGATGTTGAAGATTTTGTCTCAACGACTGGCAGAAGCTTTAACCGAAATGTTGCATGAGAAAGTCCGAAAAGAGCTATGGGGCTACAATCCGCAGGAAAATTTCACGCCTGAAGAATTGTTGAAAGAAAAATATCCCGGCATACGGCCGGCTTTTGGATATCCTTCAATGCCGGATCATATGCAGAAAAAGCCAGTGTTTGATCTGTTGAATGTTGATCAGCATACAAAAATCCAATTGTCTGATAATTTCATGATGATTCCGGAGGCTTCTGTAAGTGGGCTCTATTTCGCCAATCCACAGGCCAAATATTTTAATGTACAGAAAATTTTGGAAGATCAGTTGAAAGATTATGCAAAAAGATCTGGTGTCGAGGAAAAAACTGTCAGAAGGTGGCTTGCTGAAAATTTGGCATAGTTGTAACTCTAAAAATAAATTAATCTGCACTATTCATTAACAAATGAGTAGTGCAGATTGAAAATAAGCTGATTTATCTGGTTAATCACTTGACAATTATTTTCTTTCTGAAAGTGTTGTTGTTATCCTGAATTTCCAGAATATATAATCCACTGTTAAGTTTATCGGCAGATACCCTATAAGTTTGTTGTTTAATTTTTGATGTAAAAACAGTAGTTCCGTTAGTTGTTTTGATATTAAGGGTTTTGTGCACTATGTTATCTCCCTCTATAAAAAATTCTTCATCAACAGGATTTGGATATACCTTAATATTATCAGTTTGGTTATTGTCAATCGATGTTGATACAGAGTCCGTTTCTTCATCATTTTTTTCTTCATTTTCTAACACAATGTCTTTCTGGAGATTAGAATTGTTTAAATGAATGATGCCAGTGTCCTCCTTGAAGTTATGTGCCGAAACTGTATATTGAATGTCCCTGTTTGGCAGAACGCTTCCGTAGATCACCTTTCCGTTTGAAAATGTTTTTAAAGTTCCGTAGCCATCAAGGTTTATTTCTGCATTTTTTATGTAATTCTCATTCTCATTTTTTACCACAAATGTTACGGTGTACCCCTCGTCAATAATGTCTTCCAGGTGGATTGTCGCTTTTTTGGTATCGTCATATTTGCCATCTGTTACTTTAATTTTCAGGTTGAATTCAGGGTTGGTTTCATAATCCATCATTGATGTTTTATTAACTGATAAAACACCCGTCTCGGAGTCGATTGAGAATGCTTCATCTATATTTCCCTCAAGAATTTCAAAGTTTACTGAACTGGTGTCTTTGTTTTCATTTAGTTTAATCCTTCCTATTTCGTATCCTTCTTCTGAGTTCTCTTTTAATGAAAAAGAATTTTCTTTTAACTCCGGCGCAATATTTTTAACCTCTATTTTAATTGATTTCGTGAATGATTCTCCATATTTGTCTGTAGTTTTGATATTCAAATTGTATTCCGCTTTTTCTTCGTAATCTGGTTTTTCATCAATAATGAGTTTGTCTTTAGAAATGGAGAACAGGTTATTATCGTTATCATCTCCTACTAGTTCATAATTGTGTTGATCTTCTTCATTGAGGTCTATTGTATTTAGCTTTGCAACAGTGGTATCAACCGGATATGTTTCATTTATATCATCATTGTTTGATTCTATATTTGTAGGAGCGTGATTGACAATTCGTTCCATTTTTGTGAGTCCATTATCTGTTCCAATCCAAATTTTTTCATCCTTGAAAGATATTGAGTTCACAGAATTACAGATTAAACCACATTCACTATTAATTAAGTTGAAAGTATCAGCCTCGTATATAGCTACTCCTTCATCCCCTCCAATGAAGATTGTACTGTCATTTGCTTCCGACAGGGATGAAATATCAGAAAATGGCAGATTGTCTTCAGTAGTGATGTTGTTCCATGAGGAGTCGTTGTATACAGAAATTCCATTTTTGGTTCCAAACCATTTATTTCCCGAGGAGTCTATAAGAATCCTGTTAACCGTGTCATTTACGAGGCCATCATTAGTTGAGTAATTTGTAAAAGTGCCGTCGTCGAAGCTGTTAACACCATCATCTGTTGAAATCCAGACAATTCCATTCTTATCGGTTTCAATGTCAGTAATTTTATTGCTTGTAATTTTTTGTTCAGATACTGTGTAAGTCTGCCATTCTCCATTTTCATATACAGAAATTCCTGAATTGGTACCGAACCATTTTTTTCCTGACGAATCGATTGCTGAACATTTGACATTATTGTCCACAAGATCGTCCCGGGTTGTATAACTTTGTGTTGAGTTTTCTGTAATATGTGTAACTCCTTCTTCCGTGGCAATCCATATAGTTTCATCTGTATCAAAGCTTACATCATTTACTGAATTGTCAATTAAACCGTCATTAATAGTGTATGTTTTCCATTCCTCGTTATTATAAACGGTTAAACCTTTTTTTGTGGAAAACCATATATCTGTTTGATGTTTCGTAGAATTATTAATGAAATTGCTTTCCAATTCCTGTATACTTGTCCATTTATTTGATTCATATTTTGCTGTTCCTTTATAATGTCCTGCCCAGATTATTCCATTTTCATCAGACCATAGGGTTTTGCAGTTATTTGAAGAAAGATTCGAATTGTCTTTGTGAAAATGGGTGAAACTTTCGTTTTTGTAGACTGATATACCACCTCCTTTTGTGCTGATCCATACGCTGTCCTTAATCAATTCAATATCGCTGACTTCATTGCTTAATAATCCATTTTCATGATTAAAAAATTCATAGGAATTTCCATCATAGTGTGTTAACCCGGCATCTGAACCGATCCAGACGTTATTGTCTTTGATGGCAATTTTATTTACCCATGAAAGGCTTATTGAGTCGGGTGTTTGAAAGTTTTCTATACCATTTCCGTCAAATATGTCTACTCCATCTATAGAAGCAATCCATAATGAATTGGCTGTATCTAATGCCAGAGAAGTTACGATATTGTTCGATAAGCCATCGCTTTCATCAATACTATTTATCACCTCCTGGTCATTTATGTTATATAAATCCACGCCATTGTCTGATCCTATCCATACCAGATTGTCTTCCGTGATTAGAATACTTTTTATCTTATTGCTTGATAAGCCGTCTTCTTTGGTAATCGAGTCCCATTCAACTCCATCGAAAATAGAAATTCCATTATCCGTTCCAATCCATTTTTTCTCGTTATTCTCAATCGTAATACAGTTGATGTGATTGTCTGTTAAACCTGATGAAGTTTGTGAATAGGTGTTAATTGTGTTTCCTTCTGAATCTTTTTGTATTAAGCCGTTTTCATAAGTTCCTATCCAAACATTGTTATTTTCTCCGGAAATAGCCCTCACATTGTTTACGAAGTAGTTTTCTGTAGTTATAATTTGAGCCTCTATATTAGAGGTGCCTATAATACAGACAAGTAATAAAAATCCAATATGTTTCAACCGCATCATAATTTAATCTTTCTTTTTTTTCCGTTTGTCTAATTAGCGTTTACGTTCGTCAAAAAAATATGCATTAAGTATTTACCCCTGTTTTTTTATTTAGGTGAAAATACTCTATTTAGGTATTTGCCTGATAATTAGCGGTTAGTCTTTGGTGATTCGTTCCGTTGTTTTTTGATGTATAATTTGTTGTTTTACAGGGTGTTAATCTTTTTTTGAATGAATGTTTTGTTTGTTGTTTTTAGGTATTTCTACTTGTGTAAGAAAATCACCAGGGTGAAAATACGTAGTTGAGAATTATATTAATTGTAATTGGCTCAATATGTAGTAAAAATAAAAACATAAAATTCTCATTAATACATTTTTTATATCTTAGTAGCTTCGTTTTGATTGTTATAAATCAGCGTTTGACAAATTCTATTACAACAGTAAGAATGGCTGTTGTGCTTTTTATTTGTTAAATAGCTCAATAACCATGTAATAAATTTATTTTATGAGACTGATGGGTTGCCTTCGAGCATATTTTATTTTATTTTATTTTCTTGTTCCTGTTACAATTTATGCTCAGGAAACTTATCTTGAAGAAGGTTTTGAAAACAATATGCCTGATAGTTGGGAGGAGGTAGATGTTTCAAATGGAGGTTCCTGGGAGTTTCAGGATGGAGGAACAGCAATTCAAGGCGATAATTACCCGGATTCTGCTTATGAAGGGAGTTTAAATGCTTTGTTTGCTTATATGGAGGAACGAGTGACAAAACTTGTAACTCCTTCATTAGATTTAACAGAAGCTAATAAGGCAGAATTGCAATTTGCACATGCAATGGATTCATGGGGTGATGATGTTGATGAATTACGTATCTATTATAGAGAACATACAGATAGTTCATGGAAGTTGTTAGAAGAATACACTCTCCCTGTTTCAAACTGGACAATTAGAGAAATTCAACTTCCTGATTCAACCTATTCTTCTGATTATCAAATTGCTTTTGAGGCTACTTCAGGCGCTGGGGCGGGTGTCTGTATTGATGATGTTAAAGTGATTGAAACAGGCGTAATTCCTATGAAATTGGAGTCTATTGAGTGTTTTCAGGCGTCTGAGGATTTTATTCCTGCCGGTTCGTCAAATAATCCTATTCTGAGAATGGATTTTGAAGTCTCCGGCAATTCAGGCGATATATATTTAGATAGTCTTGTTGTCACTAGTTTGAACTCAGATGATACAGATTTAAAACCGGATGGAGTTAAGTTGTATGCTACTGAAGATAGTGTTTTTTCAAGTGATAATTTCATTGGGCAAGTTGGTTTTGATGGATCAGGGAAAGCTGTATTTGATAATTTAGATTATACTTTTTCTTATGGAGAAACCAGTGTATGGGTGACTTATGATACCAAGAATGAGATAGACCAGGAATCTCATCTAAATACGTTAGACGCTAAGATAGAGAGCAATTCAATCAAAGTAAATAATAAAACTTATCCATACAGTCCTTTCTCCCCGGAGGGAAGCAGGCGTTTATATGAATCGTTATTCTATGAAAGTTTTGGGAGTGCGGAGAACTGGACTTTTAGCGATAACGGTGAGTTTCAGATAGCTGTCCCTCAGGGATTGGGTTCTGAAGGAAGTTATGGGTATTTTTCATCTGACCCCGATTCTATTGCTGTAAGTGGAAGTAATGTATTAGGAACAGATCTGACCGGGTTAAATGAGAACGAAGGAGATTATGAACCTAATCTTTCGGAAAGAGAATATTATGCTGTAAGCCGTGCAATTAATTGTGACTATTATCAGAGTATTTCTGTAAATTATTATCGGTGGTTAAATATAGAAATGTTGGATAAAGCATCAGTTGATCTGATTATAAATGATGAAGATACTGTTGAAATATGGTCCAATGAAGGTAGCAGCTTTAATGATGATAAATGGACAATAGAACGCCTGAACATAAGCAATTATGCTACCCGGACCTCTGAGATAAAGGTAGCTTATTCGTTAGGACCAACCGGGGATGATGATCAATATGGAGGCTGGAATATTGATGATTTTTCGGTGACTGGAGATTATATTGCTCAAGATATAGGAGTTGTTGATTGGCTCAGTC
Source organism: Bacteroidota bacterium (assembly GCA_051747065.1). GTDB lineage: Bacteria > Bacteroidota > Bacteroidia > Bacteroidales > UBA12077 > JAGXLC01. The sequence goes on from JBNJFT010000010.1 coordinate 13,318, forward strand.
CACAGGAAGGCAGCGGCCTTTCTGCGGAAGAACAAGTTGAAGTTGTTGTGAAAAATTTTGGTGGGGAAGATTTTACGGAGTCTATTCCTTTAGCATTCTCAGTTGATGGAGGGGAAACGATGCAGTATGACACAATAGAGCAAACTTTACCGGTTGGTGACTCAATTACTGTTACATTTGAGCCGACTGCTGATTTCAGCCAACCTGGCTTATATGATGTTTTTGCAGAAACTACGTTCGGGGAAGATGAAGATAAGGACAATGACCGTTTTGCGATGACTTTGTATTCTTATTCTTCCGAAAATATTCCTTATTCAAATGATTTTGAACAAAACGATGGCTATTGGTACTCACAAGGTGAAGAATCATGGGAGCATGGCAAGCCCAATGGTGATTATATCGATTCCGCTGCTTCTGGTGAAAATGTATGGATGACCAGGTTAGATGAATCCTATCCTGTGAATGATTCCTCTTTCATTGAAAGTCCGGCTTTTGATTTTAGCGGAACAAACAAGCCTGTTGTTGAATTATCTCTTTGTGGTGATGTAAGGGAGGAAGCTGACGGGCTGAAACTTCAGTATTCAACAGATGGAAATACATGGAATGATGTGGATTCTGCAACTCATTCCAACTGGGCTTGGTATAACAACGAGGTAGAGGCATTGAATTCTCCCGGGTGGAGTCATGGATCTGCCGAATGGGAAACAGTTAGGCAATTTTTACCCGAGGAAGTAACAAATCATTCTTCCGTAAAACTGCGCTTTTTGTTTCAAAGCGGCGGTGACTTCAGTGACGATGATGGTTATGCAATTGATGATGTGTCAATTTATGATTCCCCGGTTGATGTTGGTGTTGATGAAATAATTGCACCGGTTTCTCAATGTGAGCTCTCAGATAGTGTATTTATCGAATTGGCTGTAAAAAATTTCGGAGTTCAACGAGTACTTGATGGGGAAAAGATCTCACTGAAAGTGGATTTCGACAATGAAACTACTGTAGCTGATACTTTCCGCCTCGATGAAAATTTGGATGTTGATGATACATTGAGCTATGTGTTGTCTGAATCTGTCGATATGTCAGAAGCCGGAGATTACGAGATTACTGCATATACTACAGTTGAAGATGACCCGGCTTTATATGGAGACCCGTCTAACGATACAACCCAAACAATTGTTTCCGTTCTCGGAATGCCAAATTATGACCTTGGGCACTCTATAGGAACAGATAATCCGGATACTGTAACTCTCGATGCAGGCGATGGATATGATGATTATCAATGGCACGATGGCGGACCGGCAGATAGATTTTACGATATAAATACGCATGGAACATATACTGTGACAGTTACTAATGCCGAAAACTGTACTGCGACAGATTCAGTCATCGTAATGCCTTCTAATACTGACATTGGAGTTGTTGAGGTTTATGACCTGAGTTCAGACTGTGAATACTCAGACCAACACTCTGTTGAAGTAGCTGTGGAAAATTTTGGAGAAGAAGCCAAATATAGCGGGGTGGAGTTACCATTAGGATACAGCATAAATGGTGATGTTTCAGAGTCAGACACATTGGAGCTTAGTGAGGATCTCCAGCCAGGCGATACGGCATACTATACTTTTTCCTCTGTTGATTTATCTGAACCTATGGAGTACGATTTTCAGTTTTTTACTGCTTATGACGGTGATATAGACAGGCAGAATGATACCCTTTCAGAAAGCATAGAAGTATATGGTTATCCGGAGGTTGATCTTGGAGCTGACAGTATATTTACTTCCAGGGCAGACACTTTAGAACTGAATGCCGGCGATGGTTATGGAACTTATGAATGGCAGGATGCATCAACTGACAGTATTTTTGATGTAACTTCAAAAGCTGATTCTTTATATTATGTTACTGTTACTGATGTACATGAATGCGGCGAAGATTCAGATTCTGTTCAGATAATATCGGATGATTTCTCTGTTTCCGCCTTGCTTGAGCCTGTGAGTAGCTGTGAATTGAGTGAACAGGAATATCCTGAAATAGAGATAACAAATGAAAGTCAGAATACCTATCCGGAGAATACCCAACTATTGATAGGTTATCAAATTGATGAACAGAATGAGGAATTTAAAACAGATACCATTTTCTTAAATCAGGATTTGGGATCAGGAAGTTCATTCACTTACGAGTTTAGTGAATCTGTTGATATGTCTGAGTCGGGTGAGTACGCCCTGACTTCATATGTTACTTACCGACCCGATATTGATCAGACCAACGATACTTTACAAGAAACTGTTAGTGTATACGGCTATCCGGAAGTTGATCTTGGTTATGATACAATTTATACAACTGAACCCGATACCATAACATTAAATGCCGGTAGCGGCTTTAAGGAATATGAATGGCAGGATGGTTCTGTTGATAGCATTTATGAAGTTACTGCTTTGCAATCAGAAACGTATTCTGTTAATGTTACAGCCTATCATGGCTGCGGAACTGCACAGGATAGCGTTGTTGTTGTGTCTAATGATTTGGCTGTGAGTGATTTGATAGCACCTGAGAGTGATTGCAGCCATTCTGAAAATGAAGATGTGAAAGTAGAAATATCGAATACAGGTAATGATACTTTGATAGCCGGTGAAACAGTTGAAGTTGCGTATAGTTTGGACAATCAACAACCAGTAGCTAATTCAGTTGAGTTATCCGATACGCTTTTCCCCGGTGAAAACATTGATTATATCTTCGAAGAAAAGTTAGACCTAACAAATGATGATCACAATGAGTTATTGGTATATTTGGACTATAAAGACGTCAATACTCAAAATGATACCTTAAAAGAGGATATTTTCACTCATGGTTACCCGGAGTTCAGCATTGGTAATTATAACGATACCATTTTATCCACCCGGCCAGATACCTTACAGTTTGTTATAGAGGAAGGTTATGCAAGTTATGAGTGGCAGGATGGAACCATGAACGATACGTTTAATGTTACCTCCCGGGTTTCTAATGAATATTCTGTTACAGTTACCGATGTAAATGGGTGTGCCTCCAGGGATTCTGTTTTTGTTTCCGCTTATGATTTAGGAATTGACACTGTTTTGGAACCGCAGTCGGCTTGTGATTTGTCTGAATCTGAAACTATTGAAGCTGAAGTCAGGAATTTTGGTGCTGATACATTACCGGCAGAGGAAACTATACCAGTGGGTTATCAAATTGACAATGAGTCGCCTTCTGAAGAAATGCTTACCCTTCAGGATACATTGTTCCCGGATAGTTCTTTGCGTTTTTCTTATGAGCAAACAGCTGATTTTTCAGACAAAAAACTATACGAACTTCAGGCCTATACAAATTTTGATAACGATGCGAACACAGAAAATGATGCTTTTATTTCTGAAATTGATGTATACGGTCCTGCTCTCGACCTTGGAAATGATACAACCGTTCAGTCTCCGACATACGAGTTAAATGCGGGTTCCGGATTTGAAAGCTATGAGTGGCACGATGGTTCTTCCGGGCAGACCTTTACTGCGGATGCTCACGATGATTATGAATCTTATTCTGTCACAGTAACAAATGATCTGGGTTGCAGTGCAAGCGATACTGTTTTTGTATGGTTTGATATATCACCTGTATTAGCAGTTACAGACATAAAGGAGCCAATGTCAGGCTGTAAACAAGATGATCCTCATTCAGTTGTTGTTGATCTTAAGAACGAAGGGGAGCTTGATATACTTGAAGGAACTGAGCTATACTTCAAATACCGATTAGATCAGGAAAATATTGTTACTGAAAGCATATCACTGGACTCAGACTTCCAGACCGGAGAATCTATGGAGTATGAATTTGATCAGAAGGTATTATTGGATCAGGGCAAGACTTATCAATTGAGATCTTTTGTCGATATAAAGGATTACGATAATACAGAGAACGATACTGCTTACAAGGATATAGATATCCGCTATCCCAAACCGGAAATTGCAGGAAAAGATACGCTTGTTCTGCAGAATAGTGATTTTCCCTATGTATTGTCTGTGGAAAGTGATTATTCATCTGTAGAATGGCAAGACGGTTCTTCTAATAATTCTTATGAAGTAACTGATTATGGCACCTATTGGGTTAACGTAGTTGATTCTTATGGTTGTACAGGATCAGATACAGTTGTTATTACAGATGAAGAACAAGTTTCAGTTGACCGCATTGATGCCGGTGACTATAGCATTGAAGTTTATCCTAATCCTGTAAAACGGATGTTAAATTTGAAGATTCAATCAGAACAAGAGTTTGATTTACATGTCTCTTTGATTTCTATGGAAGGAACTGTGCATTATATTGATGAAATTGAATTTAAGGAAGCCGGGATTATGAATATTCCGGTTAAAAAATATTCCGCAGGTTATTATCAGTTGAAGATTCAATCTGATGAACAGGTGCATGTTGTTCCGATAATTATTCAATAAAACCTGTAGCCATATTTTTTTGTATAAAATCTTATTTTACGAAAAGAAATGGTTTGATTTTTGTGCTTTCATTTGTATATTGATTAAATTTATCAATTCTTTAAAATCTATGCCTATGAAGACCAAAAAACTCTTAATATTAATAATACCTTTACTTATAATGGGTACATATACACTTTCGCAAGACGTAAAAGATGTAGTTGCAGGGAATAATGAGTTTACTTTTTCCTTGTATGATCAAATTAATAACGAGGATGAAAATGTATTTTTTTCACCTTACAGTATTTCCTCTGCTCTGGCGATGACTTATAATGGTGCAAGAAAGACAACAAAAAAGGAAATGGCTGATGTAATGAATTTCAATGAAAATGAAGAGGTTCTTTCGAAAAGCTTTTCAGAATTGAACAATCATATTACAAATTTATCATCTGAAAAAATTCAATTGGATATTGCTAATTCAATATGGGGCCAACAGGATTATGGCTTTGAAAAACGTTTTCTTGAGTTGAACAATAAATACTATGGTGCTGGAGTGAAAGAAGTGAATTTCAAAGAAAATTATAAAAGCATCCGGAAAGATATTAACAAGTGGGTAGAAGATAAGACGCAGGAAAAGATTAAAGATTTGATTAAGAAGAATATGCTTGACCCTATGACCAAGATGGTGTTAGTAAATGCTATTTATTTTAATGGAAAATGGCAGTTTCCTTTTGAAGAAGAAGATACTTATGAAGATAAGTTTTTTATTTATTCTGAATGTGAGACTAAAGTAGATTTTATGCATAGGGAAGTTTCGCTGAAATATCATGAAGACGATCTTGCACAGATAGTTGAAATTCCATATTCCGGTGATTCTCTTTCAATGATGGTTGTTTTGCCTAAGGAAAGATATGGTATGGAGCAATTGGAGGATCATCTGGATGAAGAGCTTTATGAATCTTATCAAAAGTCCATGGTAAAAAAGAAAGTAAAACTGACCCTGCCAAAATTTAAAATAACTGCTGGTTACGAATTAAATGATCCACTCAAGAACCTTGGAATGGAGTCTGCTTTTAATAGCAATGCCGATTTTAGTGGAATGACAGGAAAGAAGGATTTGTATATTAGCAATGTTGTCCATGAATCTTTTGTTGAAGTCAATGAAGAGGGAACAGAAGCAGCTGCAGCTACCGGTGTGGTAATGAGAAAGACTTCTGTGAACCCGGAAAAGAAAGAGTTCAAAGCTGACCATCCTTTTGTGTTTTTCATAAAAGACAATGAGAAAGGTACAATTCTTTTTATGGGAAGGATAATGAATCCTGAAAAATAAGAGTGTTTGCTGTTTGTCAATGATTATGTAAATAAAACGGGGTATTTTAATATCCCGTTTTTTTATTTATTTTAGAGCAAAATTAATTTGTTGATCATGAAGATAGTACTTCTGGGTGCCGGTAACCTGGCTACAAATTTGGCGAACACGCTTTACCAACATCAACATTCTATAGTTCAGGTTTATAGTCGAACGAAGGAAAATGCTTCCCGGTTGGCCGAGGTTGTCCATGCTCAGCCAATTAATGCAATTCAAGAATTATATGAACAAGCAGACCTTTATATTCTGGCTTTGAAAGATGATGCTTTAAGGGGAATAATTCCTCATTTGCCGGATGTATCCGGTATTTTTGTTCATACCGCAGGAAGTGTTCCAATGAATATATTCGAAGGAACAATAAAAAATTATGGAGTTTTTTATCCGCTTCAGACGTTTAATAAAAACAGGATTATCGGATTTTCTGAAATACCAATATTTATTGAAGCGAATTCATCTGAGAGTTATAAAGTGATTGAAACACTGGCTTGTCAAATATCATCTGAAATACACCCGGCTGGCACTGATGATCGCTTGGCTATTCATGTAGCTGCAGTTTTTGCGTGCAATTTTACAAATTTTATGTTTGTTGGGGCGGATGAAATTTTGCGGAAACACAATCTTTCTTTTAAGAGTTTAAAACCATTAATTCAGGAAACTATTGCAAAAACTCAACAACATTCGCCTTCAGAAATCCAGACCGGGCCGGCTGTTAGAAAAGATAACCAGACAATTCAAACTCATTTAAAGATTTTATCTGATTCTGGTATGTGGCAAAAATTATATAGATTTGTGAGCGACATGATAGTTGAATATTATAATGCAGACCATGAAAAATGACAGTAATTTTAAAGAAGATCTGAAAAAAGTAAAAGCTTTTGCTTTTGATGTGGATGGTGTTTTCACTAATGGCAAAGTGTACTTATTTTCAGCGGAAGAATTTGTGCGGGCAGTGAATATTAAGGATGGTTATGCTGTTCAGTATGCCATAAAAAAAGGTTTCCCGATAGCAGTGATTAGCGGCGGGGATTCGGAAACAGTTAGGAAAAGGTTTCAGAAACTGGGGGTGACAGATATTTATTTGAAATCCTCAGATAAAATGGAAGATTTAAAAGATTTTTATTTTAAGTACGACATTGATCCTGAGAATATATTATATATGGGGGATGATATACCTGATCATGACGTGATGAAGGTTTGTGGCCTCCCTACTTGTCCTGCTGATGCTGCCGTAGAAATAAAATCCATCTCAAAGTATATTTCAAATTTTAAAGGAGGAGAGGGTTGTGTCCGGGATGTCATTGAACAAGTTCTTCGTTTGAAGGGAAAATGGATGGATGAAGAGGCTTCTTCATGGTAAAATACTCAGTTATGAAAGACTATTTGCAGTTGGTGCGTTATCCGAATTTGATTATTGTGGCTCTGACACAATATGCAATACGTTGGGGGGTGATTGACCCAATGCTTTCAGCGGCATCAACAAATCTTCCAAATGCTGATTTTCAATTGCAGTTAGGATCATTTCAGTTTTTTCTGTTGGTTTTATCTACTATTTGTCTTACTGCTGCCGGATATGTCATAAATGACTATTTTGACATCCGAACCGATTTTTTAAACCGCCCGGGTAAAGTTCTTGTAGGCACAAAAATACCACGCCGACAGGCAATGGTGATTCACATCATTTTGAGTTTCGTTGGAGTGCTTTTGGGTTTTTATATCTCTTTTCATATAGGGATTCCTTTACTTGGGTTTATCTTTCTTTTTATAAGCGGTATGCTCTGGTTTTATTCGACTACCTATAAACGCCAGTTTTTGATAGGCAATATCCTTGTTGCTTTAATGACAGGTCTGGTCCCTTTGATGGTGATTTTGTTTGAGTTGCCTGAGTTAAACAAAGAATATGGTGAGATTCTGATTAGCTACAATACAAATTTAATGTATATTTTCTATTGGGTTCTCGGCTTCTCTGTGTTTGCATTTCTTACAAATCTGACACGTGAGATTGTGAAGGACATGGAGGATTTTGAAGGTGATAGGATTTATGGTAGAAATTCTATTCCTGTGGTTTTAGGTATTAAGAATGCGAAAATTGTTGTTAACGTGCTTATTATTACCACATTAGCTTTATTGTCTTATGTTTACTTTAGTTTTTTGGTAGATACAATTACTTTAATATATTTTTCTTTGTTTTTATTTTTGCCTTTTTTATTTTTGAGTTTCAAAACGATGAAAGCTAAAAATAAACCGGACTACCACCTGATAGGCAATGGGTTGAAAATCATAATGCTTGCTGGCATCATCTATGCTTTTGTTGCCAGATTTATTATCCAAACTCAAATATTATGACACTTCTAGAGGCTTTAGAAAAGTATAAAATCATTCTTGGCTCTCAATCTCCGAGAAGACAATATCTTCTTAAAGAGCTTGGGGTGAAATTTGATGTTAAATTGAAGCAGATGAGTGAAGAAGTATATCCCGAAAATCTTCAGAAAGAAGAAATTCCACTTTATCTGGCCGAGCAAAAGGCAGAAGCTTTTGATAACGAAGTAGATGAAAATACAATTGTTATTACAGCAGATACGGTTGTTTGGAAGGATGGAGAAGTGCTTCAAAAACCAGCAAATGAAAAAGAGGCGTTTAAAATCCTGAAAAAACTGTCGGATTCTGCTCACCAGGTATATACCGCCGTTTGTCTTCGAATGAAAGATAAAAAACATACTTTCTTTTCACAAACAGATGTTCATTTTAAAGCGCTTTCCGATAAAGAGATAAAATATTACATTGAGAAATATGAACCTTTTGACAAGGCCGGTGGATATGGAATACAAGAATGGTTGGGTTACATCGGAGTGGAGAAGATTGAAGGCTCTTTTTTCAATGTAATGGGATTACCGGTTCAAAAGCTTTATGTCGAGTCCAAAAAGTTTTTAAATATTCAATAATTTAAATAGATGATCAAATGAGAAAATTTGTGTTTTTTATTACTATTATGGCGTTTATGTTTCAATACGCCGGCGCCGACGAAGGTATGTGGATACCAAGTCTCTTGAAAAAATTTAACATTGACGACATGCACAAAGAAGGTTTCAAACTTTCTGCCGAAGAAATTTATAGTATAAACAATTCAAGCCTGAAAGATGCAGTCGTTCTGTTTGGAGGAGGCTGTACAGGAGAACTTATTTCAGATAAAGGCCTGCTCATCACCAATCATCACTGTGGATATGGTGCCATACAATCTCACAGTTCTGTAGAGAATAATTACCTGAAAGATGGATTTTGGGCAGAAAATCGCGATGAAGAACTTGCTAATCCCGGCCTGGAAGCAACTTTTCTTGTTCGTATTGAGGATGTAAGTGAAGAAGTGCTTGAACATGTTTCTTCTGACATGACTGAAGCGGAGAGGAGTGAGGCAATTCAGAAAGCCATTGAAAAAATCGAGAGTGAAGCAACTGAAGGAACAAACCATAATGCGGTGACAAAGCCATTCTATTACGGAAATGAATACTACATGTTTGTTTATGAGTCATATAAGGATGTCCGGCTCGTTGGTGCTCCACCTTCATCTATTGGCAAATTTGGCGGCGATTCTGATAACTGGATGTGGCCAAGGCATACAGGCGATTTTTCTTTGTTCAGAATTTATGCAGATGAAAACAATGAGCCAGCTGAGCATGATGAATCCAATGTACCATATAACCCTGAAAAGCATTTGTCTATTTCTTTAGAAGGTTATGAAGAGGGCGATTTTACTATGGTAATGGGTTATCCCGCAAGCACTCAGCAATACCTGTCTTCCCACGGTGTTAGTTTGATAAAAGATGTCCGCCACCCAAAAAGGATCGATATTCGCGATAAGCGACTCGAAGTAATGAATAAATATATGGATGAATCCGAATCTGTAAAGATTAAATATGCCGCTAAACAATCGGGCGCAAGTAATGCATGGAAAAAATGGAAAGGTGTGATCCGTGGGTTGGAACGATTTAATGCTATTGAGAAGAAGCAAAAGCTGGAGAAACAATTTCAGCAATGGGCAAATGCTGATAAAGAGCGGAAAGAAAAATACAGCGAGTTGATTTCCGCGTTTGAGGCTACCTATTCGGAGGCAGAACCCGTCTTTGTGGCGCGTGATTTTTTTGTTGAAACCGGTTATTACGGAATTGAACTCGTAAGGTTTGTAAGCAATTTTAATGAATTGCTTGAACTCAAAGAAAAGGATACAATTCCTGATGTTTCTTCAGATGTTAAGTCAAAGGCAAAAGATTTTTTCAAAAATTATGTAAAGGATATTGATCGTGAAATTTGTCCGAAAATGCTCAGGGCATACCATGAAAATGTAGAAGAACGGTTTCATTTATCAACTTTTGATTTGATCGAGGAGAAGTTTGAAAACGATTTTGAAGAATATGCTGAACACCTTTATTCTAACTCCATTTTTGCAGATTCAAATAAGGTTTATGAACTTCTTGATAATTTTGAACTTCAGGATACTTCAGTTATTTTAGAGGACCCGGCTTATCAGTTGGCAAACCAGTATTTTGAAAAATACTCGGGGGAAATTCAGCCTTCGTATAACAAGAAAAACACTGAACTCGACAGCCTTTATAGAATCTATGTGTCTGGTTTACAAGAGATGAAGGAAGATGAAGTTTTTTGGCCCGATGCCAATTTTACTATGCGTGTGGCTTATGGTGAAGTTCAGGGATATACGCCCGAAGATGCTGTCATTTACCGCCATTATACCACCCTGGAAGGAGTGATGGAGAAAAACAGAAAGGGCATTAAAGATTATAAGATTCCGGAGAAACTGAAAAATCTCTACAAACAGAAGGATTTTGGAAAATATGCCCGCAAAGATGGAACGATGCCGATTTGTTTCGTGGCGACAAACCATACTTCTGGTGGAAATTCAGGAAGCCCGGTAATAAATGCTGAAGGTCATCTTATTGGAGTAAATTTTGACCGGAACTGGGAAGGAACCATGAGCGATATTATGTATGACCCGTCGCAGTGTCGGAACATTACACTCGATATTCGCTATCCGCTGTTTATTATCGATAAATTTGCCGGAGCTGATCACCTCATTGAGGAGATGACAATCATAAAGGAATAATTTTTATTGCCTGTCAAAAAACAGGACAGATTTTTATGATATCTTATATCTCTGTTATACTTTTGGATAATTTTTAATCTTAAAAGATAACAGAGATTTTTTTATTTAACCTGAATTGTGAATAATTCAGGTTAAAATAGCTTACGTAGTAATAAACTGCTGATACAATCTGCTTTTTATACTATATGTAGAAACATATCTGTTAGTCTGCATTAAGTTAAGTTAAACCAAAACCATTTTCATGAGAAGATTTACATTTACATTGTTTATTCTGTTGTTAGCAACATTTGCTGTGTTTGCCCAACAAGAACACTATTTTAAGTTTGAAATAAAAGAAAGAGCAGAGTTGGAGGACATTACTCGTATGATTTCCATAGATAACGTCGAAGGAAATACAGTATATGCTTATGCCAACGAACAACAATTAGAAAATTTTAAGCAGAAGACAGGTTATGTTTTGCGTATGTTGGAACATCCCGGTTCACGTGCAAAAAATGTTGATATGGCAACAACGGTTGAAGAGATGTCCAACTGGGATAAATACCCAACCTATGATGTGTACGTTCAGATGATGAATGATTTTGCAGATGATTATCCTGATATAGCCAGCCTGCAAAATATTGGAACCACGCTTGATGGAAGAGATTTGCTGGTTTTGAAAATTTCTGATAATGTGGATCAGCAGGAGGACGAGCCTGAATTTTTCTATACAAGCACGATGCATGGCGACGAAACAGCGGGTTTTGTTTTTATGTTACGGTTTATTGATTCCCTGCTGACGAATTATGGCGAAGATCCCGAAATCACAGATTATCTGGATAATATCGCGATATATGTTAATCCGAATGCTAACCCGGACGGAACCTATCAAGATGATAATTCCACCGTTAGCGGAGCTACCAGGGGCAATGCCAATGGCGTGGATTTAAACCGGAACTTTCCTGACCCTGACGATGGACCTCATCCCGACGGAGAAATCTGGCAACCGGAAACAGAAGCAATGATGGATTTCGCGGAGCAACATCACTTTACTCTTTCTGCCAATTTTCACGGAGGTGCGGAAGTGGCTAATTATCCGTGGGATACATGGAGCAGGGATCATGTTGATAATGCCTGGTTGAAGCACGCCAGTTATGTTTATGCCAATCCTGCAATTGACAATAGTCCCTCGGGATATTTCACAGGAACCAGCTCTGATGGTATCATCAATGGATATGACTGGTACACAATAACCGGCGGCAGGCAGGATTTTATGAACTATTTTCATCAATGCCGCGAGATTACAATGGAAGTATCTTCTCAAAAACTACTTTCAACAGACGATTTGAGAGATTATTGGGATTATAACAAACAATCCCTTTTCGATTATATGGAGCAATCACTTTATGGAATACGTGGAATTGTTAACGGTGAAAATGGAGATCCGCTCGAAGCAATGATAGAAATAGAAGGACATGATTCTG
>JBNJFT010000011.1:0-25653 GCA_051747065.1 Bacteroidota bacterium
AATCAGAGCACGTGAATCAACTTTAAATTCAATATTCATAAATTTCTCTACACCGGTTAAATGGGCAAGTGGGGTACCTTTTATGCGTTTTTGAATTAGTTTTTTCAGAATTGGTAATGTTTTCTCATTTAATTCCGGGAGAAGTTGAGGAGAATTGTTTTGTTGCCTGGAAGGAATTCCACAACTGAATAACCATAATGCATGCAGTGTGTTTTCCGGATTCTCTTCGGGTTTATCTGGTAAGGTCTTCAGATTAAGCGACATATAATCCAGAAGCTCCCTGTATATTTCCTGTTGGTTCATCGATTAATTATTAAATAGGTAAGATATTTTAACTAAAGATAGGGAAAATATTAATAAGAAGAAATGGCCTTTTAACCTGAATTATTCACAAAAAATGAATAAATTGAATTTATCAAACTGTATTATAGAAACATAAGAACAAAAATATAAAAGCGTGATTAATTATTCATTTTTTGCAGGTGCGCCAATTTTGGCACATCTGCTGCGTTGCGAAAGCCTTGAAGTAGGAAACTACATCGGCGGCTTTCGGCGCCTTGCATCTGCACCAAACTTGACACATGAATAATTCAGGTTAAATTGTTATCTTTTTCTGGTGTGATTTTATGGATTAAGAGGAGTGGTTTGAAAACGCAGTAATTTCTTTATAAATCCGGAACATTTAGCATTGAATTCAGCCATTTCTTTATCCTTTTCTTTATTTGCCAGGTAAGCTGCTCTTTCCATTCCTCCAAAATAGGTTTTATAAAATACACCTAAACCTCCTATATAACCTGTAAAATAAAAGCCATGCCAAATTTGGTGGACTCCTAAACCTACAGCTGCCCCGTTAAGCATAAAATTTCCTATACCTTCAAAGGTATGCCCGGCATATGAATGTCCGGCACCCGGTATAAAGCGGGATAAGTTGCGGGCTTTTTCCTCTGAGTAGTTTTTTGGCAGATTACTCTCTGAGTAGAATTCTGTAACAGAATCTTTCCAATTCTCTTTTTCAATTTGTGTATAAGACAATGATTCAATCCATTGCTTAAATGTTTTTTCTGCTTCTTCCCAGTTTCTGCTATGATTAAGAATTAATATTTTTAAAGGTAATATATTGTTGTATGTGGATTGATTTAATTGTTCTTCATTGATACGTTTTATATGCATTAAGGCTTCCTGGTAATTTTCGTTAAGCAATGAGTTAAATGCCTTTTCATAAAGCACTTTCGTTTTCATTGTATCTGCGATATTAAATAAACTAATACGGTTAACTTCATCTAATGCATCTTCATATCTGGAAAGGTGACGGTAACATAATCCTTTTTTATACTTTGCTTTATTAAGTAAATCGTTATCGGATTGATTAAAGATTACTCTCTCATATTCAATTGATGCTTCTAAGAAGTTTTTTGTAGCAAAGAGACTATCAGCGTATCTGAAAAGTTCTTGCCCCTGCCCCTTAGTTAAAAACGTTGCGCAAAGGAATATGGAGATTAAAAAGAATCTTATTGTCATACTCTTTTTGAAATTCATCTTCTGCTATTTTTACTGAAAAAACGGTTCCATAAATATTGCCAATGTAAAAAGCTGTGAAAATTGTTCCAAAAAAAAGGGTTTTGAAATGTTTTGGCCCTTTTTTATTGTAATTTTCCCATGTAGCCAATCCTAACCCACCAATTGTAAGGAAAGACGAGATTCCTTCTCCTGTTTCTCCGGCATAAATTCTTCCGCTTCCTGGAATAATGGAAGACATGAACCCTGCCAGAACAGGGGATTTTACCTGATGATTCTTGAGATCTGTTGCGTATTGATTAATTTTAATTGATTCATCAGCCAGTGGATAATATGTAGTATCAACCTGAGCAAACTCGTTATTAAACTTCTTAAAATTTCTGTTTATTAGATTTATACCAGCTTTTTCAAAATGCCTTAAGGAATTTAGATTTTTATTGTCTATATGTAATGTATCTAATATATTCATTGCCTTTTTTTCATTCCCTTGATAGAGTGTGTTATAAGCCGCGAAAAATTGAGACTTGAGATAGAAAGGGCTGTTTATACTAACTTTTTGAAGTTCATTAGCAGAACGAGAAAGTTTCTTTTGTGAGTACAAACTCCAGCCTTTCATATAGTGCAAACTATCTTTTAAACTTTCATTAAAGTTATTAAAATCGGCTTTATCAATAAGAAAGACAACTTCTCTATAATCTTCACTGTTCATTAGGTGATTAAGAAATTCGGGGTTAAGGTTTTTTTGGGCATAAGTTGAAACTCCCAGTAATAATAATACAGTGGTTATCAGATACTTCATTTGTATAATCTAATTGGATCCTCTGATTTTTGGGTTTCTTCGTCTATTGTTAAAGGATGTATATCCAAACCGGCGATTTTATTACACCGGGTAAGTCGGTCAGTACTGAGAAATATCCCCTTGAATAAACCATATTCTGCAATGGATTGTTTGCTGAATTCCGAGCAGGTTGGATGGTATAAACAATTTGAGGAAAATTGTTGCGATATGGCATTTTGGTATATATACATCATTCCTCCAAGGGTGAGGCTTAATGGATTATATTTCACAAAATTATTTTTTTTGTCCTTGAATATATACGCTCTTTTATGTTTATGTGATTTGATTTGTTTTTCCGATTCGAAAAACTTCATATCCTCTGAAGCATTTATGTCTTGAGAATAAAGTTTTGGACAAAAAAACAAACCGGAAAATATAAAGAATAAAATTAAAAAGGGTTTATTTTGTGATTTTTGCATCTTCGGGTATTTCATAATCTAAATAATAAGAATTCACTTTCTCGTTTTCTTTTATATCCGAATATATTGTTCGTTTAATTGTAGAGTCAGTTTTTGAAGTAAAAGTAATTTCTGTGATTTTTCGTGGCAATATAAAGTTTTCACCTTTGTAATAATTGCTATAATAAATCTTACGAATAATTTCACCATCTTTATCTTGATATGAAGAATAAATAGGTATCATATTTTCAAAAACAATTTTCACATTTGATATTTTATTAATGTTTTCCGGGGGATTCCATGTGGTCACCATATAACCCTCATCAAATTCTGTATCCGCTAATGTAAAACCCTGTTTCTTCAGGCCTAAGTCATCAATCAGATTATTCACAAAATAGTGTAGTAATTCATTCTGTGAAGAAAAATAAAAATCTTGTTTTATTGTCACTTTGTTTTGTTCGGGGAGATAAATTTTTAATTCTCCTTTTTTGTTTGTTTTTTTTATGAATTCTTTTGGTTCAGTGTAGTGAACAACAAACTCTCCTTTAGCTGTGGAATAGTAACAATTTGCTTGTATTGACTGTTTTTTACCGTCCTTTAGAACCTGGGTTTTTTTATGAACACTTATTTTTTCTACTTGTCCATAGGAATAGTTAATAAAGACTGAAAAAAAGAATAAAATTATAAAGAAGCGAATTGTTTTCATTTTTGTTAAACGCTTATATATTAATAGATTGTTTTGGCAGAAAAAATTGGCCGGAGTAATTAGTTATTCCGGCCAGAAAAATGTAATTCTTTTTAATGTATTTTACCACATGAAGAATTTCGGGTTATCCACATATTCTGAAATATCGTCATAATTTATAGCTAAGACGATTAAATCAATTAATGGTACCAAACCTCCAATACCTCCGCAAGTTAAAATATAACCAATACCTGTGAAAGTTTTAGTACCCAAATAAAAACGGTGAACTCCAAGATAACCTACAAAGAAATCCAATAAGATAGCTACCATTGGGTCTTTTTCTTCCATTACAGCTGTTGTGGAATTTGGCCCATTTGGTGAAGCTTCCTCTAATAGATTTAAATCTACTGAGGTGGCCGTTTCAAATAATTGATCTACCTTCTGATCATTTAATTTGTACTTAGATGCTTCAGTTTGTTCTGCAAAAACCGCAGTAATTGCGAAGATTAAAGTGAGTAATAAAATTTTTCTCATTATAGATAAATTTTAAGTTAGTAATACTGTTATAAAACTAATAAAATTAATGTAACTGTAAAACATTTACACAAAAAATATCAATCAAATTTATTTTTTTAGAGAATAAGGTACCTTTTTTAAATTCTGATAACGGGTAAGGGTTAATTGTTCTTACTTAGAAAGGAATTAAAAATGGGATTATTTGGGTATTTTTTAAGTAAATATTTTTGATGGTCTTTGGCTTTTTCAGGTAATTTTTCTATTTCTGCATAGATTTTCATTAATAAATACTTGCTTTCGGTTTTAACTATTAAATTTTCCGAATCAGCTGTATTTTTTATTTTATTCAAATAAAGTTCCCTTCTTTTGGAGTCAAAAGAGATGTGTTTATATTTCAGATATAAGTAAAAGTTTTTTATGAGTTTGATTTCTTCTTGATGGCTCGTTTCTTTGGGTCGAAATTTTTTTATTAGTTTGTCGAATTTGTGATAATGAATTAATACCTTAAGATAATTCTTGTACATTAGGTGATACCTGCAATAATAAGTATAGTAATATATTAACAGAATTTTCTTTTTTTCTTCAGAAAACCCCTGCATATTGTTTTTTAGGCTGTCCAATGAAATCAAAAACTTTTTTTTGTTATATGCTGTATCTTCGGATATAATTTTCCACCATCTGTAATTTATTGTTAAGATTAATACATCAATTGCTTCCTCGTGATTAATTTTTAAAGAGTCTATGATTTCCTTGGAAGTGTTGAAATTGAAATTGTACAACGCTTTGTAAGATTGGATTATTTGCTCATTATAGGCTCCATCTTTTGATTCGCCGGCATAAACAAGGTTTAGATTAACGATTTGAAGTGCTATGATTAAAATAAATTTTATGATGTTATTCATATCAGAGTGATACTATATTAACAAATTCGGGATGGTCTTTCAATTTAAGAAGTTAATCATATTTTAAAGTTAACAAGAATACTAATAATTTTTGAAATAACAAATTTTGATACGTATTGGTAATTTTTCTAACCGGAAAAAAATTCATACTTTTAAAATAAATTTCATGCCTATGTTACCCGAATTCCCTAACGTTCTGTTGGTTGGAAGCAATTCGAGGAAAGCCGGTAAAACTTCAATTGTTTCGCAGCTTATCGGAACCTACGGAGATAAGCACCCTGTATCTGCTATCAAGCTTGCAATTTACGATAATAAGGAAGACTTTAATTCGCATTATCCTTCGGTTTCGGATGATGGAGTGTTTTTTTTAAAAGAAAAAGAACCGGGAGATGGAGACAGCGGGAAATTTTTGGCTGCCGGAGCTAAAAAAAGCTGGTTTGTTGCCATTTTGCAATCTGAAATTCATCAAGTGATCGACTTGTTGTACGAAATTAAAAGCGAAGGAGGCTTTGCAATAGTAGAATCAACTTCGTTGCGTAATTATATTCTACCGGGATTGTTTATTTTTGTACATAAATTATCAAAGAAAGATAAGAAAAAATCTGTGAGGTCGCTCTCCGATATGGAGGTTGAGACCGGAAGTGATGATTTTAAACATATTGATAGACTAATTTGTATAGAACAAGATACATGGGTTTTCTGTTAAACAATTATTATGATTTCATTTGATAAAGCACATAAAATAGTATTGGATAACGCTTCTTTAATGGAAGAGAGCTCTGTTATACTGAATCAGGCGACTTCTTATGTTTTGGCAGAGGATGTAAAAGCTGACCGCGACATGCCGCCTTTTTTTAAGTCCTCGGTAGATGGCTATGCCTGTGTTGCCCCAGAGGCAGGGCAGGAGTTGGAAGTGTTGGAAACAATAGCTGCCGGAGCCAAACCAAAATATACTATTGAAAAGGGAAAATGTTCTAAAATCATGACTGGAGCTGAAATTCCTGAAGGAGCGGACTGGGTTGTCATGGTTGAAGATGCGGCAACAACAAAAAGCGGAAAAGTAAACGTCCTCCGGACAGGTAGTAAATCGAATATTGCAAAGAGAGGGGAAGATTTCAAAAAGGGAGATGTAATTGCCGGAGAAGGAACGATCATAGCACCTCAGCATGTGGCTGTTTTAGCTTCTGTTGGATACAGCAATCCTCAAATTCGCAAGAAACCTACGGTTAATATTTTAACAACGGGAGATGAACTGGTTGAGCCGGACATGGAACCAAATCCAAATCAGATTCGAAATTCAAATGCTTCGCAGTTGGCTGCTCAACTGAAAACGATTGGTATTGATGCAGGATATTCCGGTATCATTAAAGATACAAAAGAACAATTAAAGAAAGAACTTAGAGGTTCGCTTCAAAATTATCATATAACATTAATTACAGGCGGTGTTTCTATGGGAGACTATGACTTTGTGCCTGATATGCTTAAATCCCTTGGAGTGGAAGTATTGTTCCATAATATTGCCATGAAGCCGGGGAAACCAACTCTATTTGGGCGCAAAGGCAATCATCTGGTTTTCGGTTTACCAGGGAATCCGGTTTCTTCATTTTTGCAATTTGATTTGTTGGTTAAGCCGTTGATTTATAGAATGATGAATGCAGATTTTCGTCCGGTTGAATGGAAACTTCCAATTGGAGAGAAGCTTAAGGTTAAAGTTTCTGACCGCGATAGTTGGAAACCTGTGAAAATCAGGGATGGAAAAATTTATCCGATCCATTATCACGGGTCCGGCCATATCCACGCATTGAATGAAGCGGATGGGTTTATTTGTATTCCTGTAGGATTTAATGGATTTCAAAAAAATGAAGTAGTAAATGTACGATCAATATAACAGAAATATAGATTATCTGAGAATCTCAGTAATTGATAAGTGCAACCTGAGATGTTTTTACTGCATGCCCGAGGATGGTGTGCCATTGATTCAACATCAGGATATTCTTTCCTATGAGGAAATAACAGAGATTGTAAGGTTTGTAGCAAGAAAGGGAGTAAAAAAGATAAGGCTGACCGGTGGCGAACCGCTTATCCGAAGGGAAATTATTACTTTGGTCCGGATGATATCTGAAATTGAAGGTATACAGGATTTTTCTCTTACTACAAACGGGGTGTTGCTGGATAAATATGCTAAACAATTAGTTGATGCCGGATTGGACAGGGTGAATGTCAGCCTTGATACCTTAGATGCTGATAAATACAGGAAAATCACCCGTGGAGGAAACCTGGAAGATGTTTTACGAGGAATACAAAGAGCCGGTGAGGTTGGCCTGGATCCAGTAAAAATAAATATGGTCTTGAATGACTTAACAAATGAGGAAGATAAGGCTCAACTAAGAAATTATTGCAACAAGAATGGTTATAGCTTGCGGTTCATTCACCAAATGAATTTGGAAAAAGGTGAGTTTTCTGTAGTTGAAGGTGGAAAAGGCGGGGATTGCAATACTTGTAACCGATTGCGCCTTACTGCCAACGGAAAATTGAAGCCTTGTTTGTTCAGCAACCTGGAATATGATGTTCGGGAATTAGGTATAGAGCAAGCTTTAAAACTTGCATTGGAGAATAAGCCATTAGCCGGGTCGAAAAATGAATACTGTACATTTTATCGAATGGGTGGTTAAAGATGCGTTTCTATAAAAGTCTGTTTATTCCGGGTTAAAAGAAAGAATCAATATTTAGTAAATTAAAAGGAAGAGCATGAAAGAGTTTTCACACACTGACAAAGAGGGTAAAGCAAAGATGGTTGATGTTGGGCAAAAAAAGATACAGAAACGTATTGCCCGGGCTGAAGGCTTCATTCAATTGCAACCAAAGACGGTGGAACTGATTCGTAAGAACGAGATGAAAAAAGGAGATGTCCTGACAGTTTCAGAAATTGCCGGAATTCAGGCCGCCAAACGTACCAGCGAGTGGATTCCTTTGTGCCATCCTTTGCCTGTAGATCAGGTACATGTTACTGCCAATCTCAAAGAAGAGGGTGTCTGGATTCAGTCGGAAGCCTTATATACCGGCAAAACAGGAGTGGAAATGGAAGCGCTGACTGCTGTTAATGCTGCATTACTGACTGTTTATGATATGTGCAAAGCGGTGGATAACAATATGGAAATCGGGAATATCCGCCTTGTTGAAAAAAGAAAAGAAGATAAAAAAAATGACGAATAATAAAGAATTAGTAATCCGTTCGATAAATATTTCCAGGGAAAAAGGAACGATTAAAAAGCCGGTTGAAAGTAGCGAATTAACAAAGGAAGGATTGAAATGTGATGCTCACAGCGGCCCTTGGCACAGGCAAGTTAGCATGATGTCAGCAGAAAGCATCAGGAATTTTAATGAAAAAGAAGGAAGGAATATTGAATTTGGCGAATTTGCCGAGAATATCACTGTTGAAGGAATGGATTTAACCAGTGTGGATATATTTGACAGGTTTAAAGGAGAAGATTTCGAACTGGAAGTTACTCAGATAGGGAAGAAATGCCATGGTGGCGGATGTGCTATTTATCGTGAAGTTGGAAAATGTGCCATGCCCAAAGAAGGCATATTTTGCAGAGTAGTTCGTGCCGGGAGCATTCAGCCGGGAGATAAGATTGAATATATCCCGGCTACAATCAAAGGATGGGTAATTACCTTGAGCGACCGGGTTTCAAAAGGAATTTATGAGGATAAGAGCGGGGAAAAGATTGCTTCAGAACTGGAAAATTATTTGCCTAAAGTAACCCAAAGGGCTGCCATTGAAAGAAAAGTAATTCCGGACGAGCCACAACAACTCTCAGAGCTGATTACAAAAGCCAAAAGTGAAAACATTGATTTTATATTCACTACCGGCGGCACCGGTATTGGAAGCCGCGACATTGCACCGGAAACTTTGACTCCTTTTATTGATAAAGATTTGCCCGGAATCATGGAAATGGTCCGTGTAAAATACGGCAAAGATAACCCCAACGCATTGCTGAGCCGTTCTATTGCCGGTGTTTCAGGGAAAACACTTATTTATGCGCTCCCCGGAAGTTCGAAAGCAGTGGAGGAATATCTGGACGTGATTGTTCCCACATTAATGCATAGCCTGTTTATGTTACATGATCTCGGGCATCATCATGAGTAGTCATTTAGAGAAGGCTTGGATAAAAACGCGGATTATAACTGAAATTGGAAAATTGTAGAACTGTAGAATTCAGAATCCAGAATACAGAATCCAGTGTTCTTGTTTGTTCTGCATTCTGTATTCTGCATTCTACTTATTTCCACTCTTACGCAGATTTTCGGATTTAAAAACCGGTAGGACAGCTTTATGCATGAAAGTACCTTTAAATTCGGAATACATTATTCCCCGGGTGGTAGAGATTGCCATTCCATTGATTTCATCCAGGAACGTGTCTGGAAATTTTATGTTGTTTTCTGAATCCATTAAATCTTCAAAATTGTCTACCTGGAAAATGCAGCTTGTTTGTAATGCTCCTATTTGGGTGCTTTTGTCCTGGCTCAATACATTTACGTTGGTAATGACAAAAACTAATTTTTTCTCCGAATTTACCCGGTGTTGAAGCTTCATGTCGAAATGAAAAACTGAAAAATCAACGTTGCTGTCTGTAGGGTGCTTCATTTCGAGATTTAGCAATTCGACTGCATTAATCTTATACTTTACGGATGTTTGTTGTGTTTGCTCGCTCATAATTCGTAGGTGTTTTAAATTCAATCAATTTTGTTAATTGACTTTGCGAAGGTAGTAAAAAAACTCTATTTATATGTTTATCTGGAAAATAGATTGGAATTCTTTTTAATAACAACCGGCAATCCGGTAAATTAAGAAATGTTATTTGCCTGCCTGATATTTTAACTATTTAATTAAACAAATCGTAACTGGTTGTGTTTTAAGTTAAAGATACTATTACATTGATAGAGTGACTTTTTTGATAAGGAAATTAACTTGAAACATTCATAAGCCATAATCCGTATTAAAATGGATGTGTAAGATTTATTTTCTATGAATTGTATTCATCCATTTATCTTTTTCTAATTTTTTCTTTTTTAATTAATTATCTGATAAATACTATAGTGAAATCTTTTAAGTTATAACGTTACAAAACCTTGTTAATCAAAAAAATAGCAACTGAAAATATAAATAATGAACGAAGTTTCCAACAAACAAGAGTTGCATTCTGAAATCAACCAATTGCAATCTGAGTTAAGAAAAGCAAAAGGAAAACAGAAGCAACTTGAACAAGCATTAGCTGATAAAGGCTTTCAACTGAGGGAACGAAATAAAGAGTTGGGCTGTCTTTATCAGATCACTGAACTGATAAATGATCCAGATAATGATCCGGATTTTGTATTGCAGGAAGCAATAACTATTCTTTCAGCTTCTTACATATATCCGGAGTTTACATGTGGAAGAATTTTATATGGTGAAAAAGAGTATGTGACTGATGATTTTAAGGAAACTGAATGGAAGCATGACTTCCAGGTAAATTTGGCAAAAGGCAAGGAAAAACTCACAGTTGAAATTTATTATTTGAAAGAAATCCCCTCGATGGATAATGGCCCTTTTCTTAAAGAAGAAAAAAATTTGCTGGAAACTGTGGGAAGGGAGTTAGCAACATATCTGAACAGAAAGCAGGCAGAAGAAGAAACAAATCAAACCGCTCAGCAACTTGAATCCGTTTTTAATTCTTTACAGGATGCTATTTTTATTCATGATTATAATGGCAACATGCTGGAAGTTAACCAAATGGCTTGTGAAAAGCTTAAATATAGTAAAGATGAGTTATTAAGGATGACTCCAATGGATATAGATGACCCTGAGTATGCAGCTAAAGCACCGGAAATATTTAAGAAAATGCAGGCAGAAGGGCATTACAGGGGAGAAACTGTCCATTTAACTAAAACAGGAGAAAGAATACCTGCGGAAATTAATGCAAATACTATTGTTTATAACGGACAACCTGCAATACTTACAATTGCAAGAGACATTACCGAAAGAAAAAACTACGAAGAAAACTTGCTTAGTGCTAAGGAAAAAGCGGAAGAAAGCACAAACTTAAAATCTGCCTTCCTTGCAAATCTTTCTCATGAGATACGTACACCTTTAAATGCTATTTTGGGGTTTTCAGATTTAATGAATCATGAAGATCTTGATGAGGAGAAAAAGAAGGAATTTATTGCCATGATAAAAAACAGCGGGCAAAAGTTGTTGTCAATTATGGATGATATTCTGGATATGTCATTCATTGATTCCAACCAGGTTCAAATAGAAAAACAGACCTTTTCCCTGAATAACCTAATAGACGATTTAATTGCTGATACAAACATCAAAATTGAAAATACCAATGAAAATATTACCTGCAAATCACATAAGTCTTTTGATGAAGGAAATGATTTTATTGTATCGGATCATGAGAAAATCAAGCAGGTATATGACATCTTGATCAATAATGCACTGAAATTTACAAATGAAGGAACAATTGAAGTAGGTTATAAAGTCAATAATTCGGAATATCTTGATTTCTATGTAAGTGATACAGGAGTTGGAATACCTTATGAATCTAAAGAATTGGTATTTGAAAGATTCAGGCAGGTAGACCAGAGTATAACCAGGCAATATGAAGGTCTGGGATTAGGACTTTCAATTGCTTCCGGCCTTGTTAAACAATTGGGCGGAAATATTGATTTTGAGTCAGAGCTTAATGCAGGAACAACATTCACTTTTACAATCCCTGCCGAGCAAGAGCAGGTGGCGGAAACCGAAGATAAAGAAACAGTCCCTGCTAATGATTTTTCAGATAAAACCATTCTTGTGGCAGAAGATGATATAATGAACTTCTTATTGGTAAGAGAATTCCTGATTGATACGGATGCAGATGTCCAGCATGCCGAAAATGGACAAAAAGCTGTTGATCTTTGCAAAGAATTGAATAACGTAGATTTGGTAATTATGGATATAAAAATGCCTGTTTTAGATGGAATTGAAGCGTTGAAAAAGATTAAAAAGCAAAATCCCAATATTCCAATAATAGCTTTTACTGCCCATGCCTATGAAAAAGATAAACAGAAGCTGCTGAAACAAGGATTTGATGAATATATATCTAAACCTGTAAAACAGAAAGAATTACTTGAAATGATGGGTAATTTGATTTAAATTTGGATGATAGATGGTAAAAAATTTCCACCTTTAAAATATAATTTTTAAAGTTTTCAAATCCATTAATAGTTGCTGGTAAATCCATATCAAGTGCCTAGTTACTCTGAATGTATTTTGCAACCAATCTTGTTTGAATTTATTTATTGCTGAAATCGAAGCCCCCCTTTTTTACATCAATAAAGTTTGCTATTAATCAGAGCTTTTCTGCTATCTGTTTTCTGAGAAAAAGACGTCAGCACCGCGATACTGATCGTCACCATGATCGTTTCCTGAATAGGTGTTGTTTTCTTCCGGGTCTGCATCGGGGCAGTTCATGCGCAACCAGGATGCACCCGCATTGCCGTAAACCGGAACATCGTCATCCACAAACACGCCACCGCCAAAACGTTGCGCGTAGTTATCGGAAATGGTGTTGCCGTAAATAACTGATTCACTGTTTCTGACATAGATGCCTCCGCCATCTGACTGTGCATGGTCTTCGGCTTTGTTGCCGGAGATGGTGTTGCCGGTAATAGTGGCGCTCCCGCCTCCGCCGCGAAGGTAAATACCACCACCCCAACGGTAAGCCAGGTTATTTGTGATTTCGTTGTTGCTTATAGTTGCTTTGGTTTCCTGTCCCCAGTCATAAATGGCTATCCCGCCACCGCCGTGACTGCTGTGCCAGGCCTTGTTGTCACTGATTGTGTTGTCTGTGATCTCAACGTCACCATGGTAGCTAACCTTGATTGCACCACCGGTACCGTATCCGTCTTCTGCACCTGCTTGATTACCGCTAATCGTGTTGCCGGTAACCGTGCTTTTCACACCCGGATTATTGTAGAACACGATCGCGCCTGAACTGTTCGCGCTATTGCCGGTAATGGTGTTGTCGCTGATGTCCGCCCGGGATTCCGAGGTGACACTAATTGCACCACCGTAATTGTCACCATTCCCCACGTTGTTGCTGATGGTGTTGCCGGTGATGGTCGCGTTGGATTCAACAGTGACTATGATGCCACCAACACCATAATCCGTGACATTATTGTCGATGATGTTTTCTGTAATTGTGGCGGATGCTTCATCAATATGAATGACTCCGTTATACTCGACATGATCCTTGAAGACATTGCCGGTGATAGTGGGTTCCGACTGTTTGACGATGTGGATTCCCGCTCCCCGCCCAAAGGAAGCGGTGTTGTTGATGAAGGTATTACCTTCGAATATTGGGGTCGAGCCGTCGGTGACCTGTGCGCCGCCGCCGTAATGGGCGGTATTCTCCCGTATTACGTTTTCTTTGATAAGTGGTGAAGAACTGTTGGAGACCAGAATTCCGCCGCCATTTTTACCGCGTCCCATTTCGCCGCCCGTTATGGTAAACCCCCACAGAACTGATTCATTGGTTTCCGAATCAGAGAAGGTAACCACCCGGCCGGCTTCGTTGCCGTCAATGATAGTGGCAGCCACAGTTTCAGGGTCATCAGGGGCTGTGCTGTGGACAATCACTTTTCGGCCTTTAAAGGTAATATTTTCTTTGTATGTGCCCGGCTGCACTATAATAGTATCACCATCAACAGAAGCATCTATTGCAGATTGAATAGATGAATAATCCCCAGGGACAATAAACGATTTTTTTTCTTCGCTTCCGTTTTCTATTTCATCTTCTTCCTTTTCACAGGATATAATAAATACTGTAGACAATGCCAGTATTAACATTATTAGCTTTTTCATTTTGATAAAGTTTAAGTTAGAAAATTATATTTTACCTAAGAAACATAATTTATACCACAAATGATAGGAAAAATACGACATGAATGTAAAATGTGAGTAATTAATGAGGCAGATTCAGAAGTAAAAGATAAACTTAAAACACATTTTTTTAGCTGAAAGAAATTAGTTAGTAGTCAGTAGCTAATAGTCACTACTAAATATCAACTAAATACTAAATACTGACTACTTTCTACTTTTCTTTCAGCCCAAAAAAATGGTTTCTCAAATTTAGTCGGTGCTTCTGAATATGCTCACATAACCAAGCCACTACACATCCTCTTCATTCATTAGATTTACCGTATGGCATGCTACCACTCCGGCAGTTTCTGTCCTTAATCGGCTCGAGCTGATTGAGACTGGTTTAAAACCCTTTTCCTTTGCACTCTCCTTTTCTTCGTCGCTGAAATCTCCCTCAGGCCCGATAATTATCACAACATCTTTTCTCTGGGAATATGCATTCTTCAAATGCTGCTTTGGTGAATCATCGCAGAGCGCTATGCAGCGATAAGTCTCATTATCCAGCCCTAAGCTCAGGAAATCCTCAAAATCGGTCATTTCATTTAGAACAGGCAAATAAGTTTTTAACGACTGTTTCATAGCTGAAGAAACCACTCTGTTCAGACGATCAAGCCGAATGTGATCGCGTTCAGAATACATGCATTTCAAAGGGGTTATTTCATCAACTCCTATTTCTGTACATTTCTCCAAAAACCATTCAAAGCGTTTTATATTCTTAGTTGGCGCGATTGCTATATGGACTGAAAAATCTCTTTTGCCCTCCTCAGAGCGTTTTGAAGTTACTTTAACTTTGCAATTTTTGATATCAGCTTCAACTATTTCTGAAATAAACAGATTGCCTTTTCCGTCGGTAATGTGAATGCTATCGCCCTCTTTCAGGCGCAATACTTTAACAATATGCTTCGACTCATCTTGTGGAAAGACATAAATGTTACCCGAAATATCCGGAGCATAAAACAATTGCATAGTGGATTTTTGTTATATTTTTGCAAAGGTAAAGATTATAAAGCAGAAATCGAATTTCAATGACAAGAATTGGCCTAATTTCAGACACTCACGGATATATTGAACCCAAAATTTTTGAATTTTTCAAATCAGTGGATGAAATATGGCATGCCGGAGATATGGGGACAATAGATATTCCCGAAAGATTAAAAAAATTCAAGCCACTGCGTGGCGTTTATGGAAACGTTGATGGTCAGGAAATCAGGTATTTATATCCTGAGAATTTGCGTTTCAAATGTGAAGAAACAGATGTCTGGATAACTCACATTGGCGGATATCCCGGAAAATACGACACAAAAGTCAAAAAAGAACTGGAGCAGAATTCGCCTGATATCTTCATTTCCGGGCACTCTCACATCTTAAAAGTTCAATATGATGAAAAACTGGATTTGCTTCATATAAATCCCGGGGCATTGGGGAATAGTGGTTTTCACCAGGTAAAAACTGCAGTTCGTTTTAATATTGACGGAAATAATATTAAAGACCTTAAAATACTTGACATAAAGAGAAGATAGCTCAATCTGAATTAATCACAAGAAAGGGCAACAAGCCAGTCAAAACAACAGAAGCTATGACCAAAAGAGACCGCAACTATCTTATTGTATTTTTAAGCATTACCTTACTATTTGTGGCTTACATGTTAGTGAAAAACACAGGGGTAAAAGCTTACCGGGTTATTCAACATCATACCTACAATGAAGATACCTTAACCGAAGGAAAATACAATGGAAGTTTTGAAGCATACAATGTAAAATTTGCAGAAGTTAATTTTTCCCTGGATAATGGAAAAGTAAAGGAATTTAAGATACCTACCCTGATTCATGCACCCTGGATCAATGTAAAAACCACAATCATAGACACTATTACCAAAAAAGACACCTTAGATTTTGATGCAATATCCGGTGCAACAGGAACCTCCCTGTATGTAAAAGCAGCAATACGAGATGCCATAAAAAATGCAGAATCGGATACATCAATAACTCTTAAAAAATGAACATCTTATGGGCATTCCTGTTTAATTTAAAGACCTCTTAAATTTTTTATCCAAATGAAGATTTTATTAACAGGAGCCAATGGCTACATAGGCAAAAGACTCCTTCCTGTATTGTTAAGCCAGGGGCATGAAGTAATTTGTTGTATCCGCGAAAAATCAAGATTCAACCATTCGGAAGAAGAGAAAAATATAACAATTTGGGAGCATGACTTTCTGGAGTCTGTGAAAATGGATGAAGCACCGACCAATATAGACGCAGCATATTACCTGATCCATTCCATGTCTTCTTCAATAAGTGATTTCTCAAAGCTGGAAACTCAAGGTGCTGAAAATTTCAAGGAATACATTGATCAAACCGAGGCAAAACAGATCATCTATCTCAGTGGTATAACAAATCAGGATAAACTTTCAAAACACCTGGAATCCAGACGAAAAGTGGAAAACATCTTAGCTACCTCATCAAAGCCTTTAACCACTTTGAAAGCTGGCATAATTATCGGTTCGGGGAGTGCATCATTCGAAATCATACGCGACCTGGTTGAAAAACTGCCCGTTATGGTGGCTCCACGATGGCTAAAAACCCAATCGCAGCCAATAGCGATACGCAATGTAATTGAATACCTAAGCGGAGTGCTCCTCATTCCGGAAACTTTTAACCAGTCTTTTGATATCGGTGGACCGGAACTGCTCACATACAAACAGATATTGTTAAAATTTGCAAAAGTAAGGGGATTAAAACGCTACATTTTTACACTTCCCATTATGACTCCTCGCCTATCCTCTTATTGGCTGTATTTTGTAACATCCACTTCGTATAAATTAGCTGTAAATCTCGTAGACAGCTTGAAAGTGAACATTATCGCAAACGATGAACTCATAAAAAAAATTCTGACCATCGATTTAATTCCTTATGAATCAGCTGTAAAGATGGCATTTGAACGACTTGAAAACCATTATGTGCTCTCCAGCTGGAAAGATGCACTCATCAGCAGTAATGATCAAAACAAACTCTCGGACTATCTAAAAGTCCCCTCCTACGGTTGTTATAAAGATATCAAAAGAAAAATTATCTCGGGCGACAGCAATAAAATTCTTCAAAATATATGGTCAGTTGGCGGAAATCGTGGATGGTATTATGCCAATTTTCTCTGGAAAATGCGAGGCTCTCTGGATAAAATGGTTGGAGGCGTTGGCCTTAGAAGAGGACGAACCAACGAAAACCAAATTGAAAACGGTGATGTAATAGATTTCTGGCGTGTGCTGGTTGCTGATAAAGAAGGCAAAAGGCTGTTATTATATGCAGAGATGAAACTTCCGGGCGAAGCCTGGCTTGAATTCTCAATAGAAAATAACAACGGACAAGAAGAACTTCTGCAAACCGCCACTTTTCGTCCTCATGGGCTCTGGGGCAGAATTTACTGGTGGTTATCGATGCCATTTCACCATTTTATTTTTAAGGGAATGATAAATAATCTCCATAGTTACGGATAAGAAGCACTGCTCCACAAAAAAATCCCTAAATTTGGAGGCTGAAAAATTAGATTAAATGAATATTTCAGATAACACAGAGTTCATAGCAAAAACATTTTTTGGACTGGAAGATATTTTAGCCAAAGAAATAAAAAATATTGGCGGAAAAAATGTTGAGATTTTAACGCGAGCAGTAAGGTTTTATGGAGATAAGGAACTCCTTTACAAAGCAAATATTCATCTTCGCACTGCACTGAGAATTCTCGTTCCAATTGCCACCCGTAAGGTTAAATCGAACCAGGATATTTACCGGATAGCAAAAGAATTCAAGTGGGAAGATCTTTTTACGGTAAACCAAACCTTTCTGGTAAGTGCTGTTACGAATTCAAAACACATTGATCATTCTTACTATGCTGCATTGAAATTCAAAGATGGTATTGCTGACCGCTTTCGGGAAAAATTTCAGAAACGCCCCTCAGTTGACAAAGACAAACCGGATTACAAGATAAATCTTCACATTACCGGCACAGACTGTACCATTTCTTTGGACAGCTCAGCAGAATCGCTGCATAAAAGAGGATACAAAGAACGAAACGTATTAGCACCATTAAGCGAAGCGCTTGCAGCGGGTTTAATCCTTTTGTCCGACTGGGATAAAGAAAGCACATTCATTGATCCGATGTGTGGTTCCGGAACTTTGCCAATTGAAGCATGCATGATCGCCAATGACATTCCCCCGGGTATTTTCAGGTCGTCTTTCGGTTTTAAAAGGTGGAATAATTACGATAAAGAAATTTTCGGAAAAATCACAGAGGACATAAACATTCTGCCACATAAAAATGTAACAATAATAGGCAATGACATGTCTGAAAAAGCCATTGAAACAAGCAGGCTTAATGTTGAAAATGCTGAATTTGAACAATCTATAGATTTATTTGTGAAAGATTTCAAAGAATTTGACCCAAAAGATTATTCTCCGGGAACGGTAATAATGAATCCACCTTATGATGTGAAAATGAAGGAAGAGGATATAGAAAATTTTTACAAAGAAATTGGTGACACATTTAAAAAGAAATTTGATGGTTTTGATGCCTATATATTCAGCGCAAATTTGCAGGCTATGAAAAGCATCGGACTTCGAACCAGCAAAAAAATTCCTCTTTACAATGGTGCTTTGGAATGCAGATTTAATAAATATAAAATTTATAAAGGAAGTTTAAAAAGTAATAAATGAGGTGAACTGTAGTTAAAATATCTGTTGATTTTTTATTTCTCCATTAGATTCATTAAAAAATACTATAAATTAGTTACCTTTATTTATTTGAAATTTCTATTTTTGTTAGAAAGTAAAGTTTTTAATTTGGAATATTCTATGACCTTTACGATCGATGACTTTTATACCAACATGAAAACAGGCAATGTTATTCTTGCCTACAAGGGTACGATCTCATCTGACCTAATCACCAATGTTTTAGAGGTTATAGATGCCAAGCTTGAAGATTTGATCATACAAAAGAACATAAAGAAAAAACTTTATAATGTCCTTGTAGAAAGCTTACAAAATCTTTATCATCACATAGATGACTTGCCGAGTATTTCCGGCGATAATTTTAACATTCATTTCGGAATATTTATTATTTCACAAACAAATAACTATTATAGAGTTTCTACCGGGAATTTTATACGAAACAACAAAATAGATGACTTGAAAGCAAGGTTAGACAAAATAAAATCCTTAGAAAAAGATGAATTGAAAGATTTATACAAGTTCATTCTTAACAACCAGGAATTTTCAAAAAAGGGAGGTGGAGGACTTGGTTTGATAGATATGGCGAAACGAACAAATGGCAGAATTGAATATAAGTTCACCCCTTACGATGATCAATATTCATTTTTCAATTTAGATATTTTTGTATAAATAAAAAAATAAAACTTAACGATATGGAATCTATATCTATTGATGGCACAACAAAAACCCCAACGATCAAATTAGAACCGAGCACCGGTACTATAGAAATCAAAGGGCGATCCATTCCGGAAAATTCGATTGAATTCTACAGGCCGATAGTTGAATGGTTGGAAGAATATGCCAAAACTCCCCAAAAGAAAACCACTGTCAATATACAACTTGAGTATTTCAATACCAGTTCCTCAAAATGTATATTGGATATATTTAAGAAACTGGAATCGATAAAAAAAGCCAGAAATGAAGTGATAATAAACTGGTACTACGAGGAAGATGATGAAGATATGCTCGAAGCAGGGGAAGATTACGAATCCATCATCCGGGTTCCTTTTAAAATGATAGAAATTGTTGAATAAACCGACTAAATTTACTCAGTCAACTCAATTTACTTCGGCACATTCAGAAGTAGAGGCAAATATTAAAATGAGCATCAATTAACTGAGAAGTAGCTTAGTTGGGCAATTTCAGAAGTACCG
This sequence comes from Bacteroidota bacterium, assembly GCA_051747065.1. Lineage (GTDB taxonomy): Bacteria > Bacteroidota > Bacteroidia > Bacteroidales > UBA12077 > JAGXLC01. The sequence goes on from JBNJFT010000011.1 coordinate 19,713, forward strand.
GCTATATTTCTATAAGAATTCCTGCCGGCCGGCAGGCGGGCAGAACTCAGAACACAGAATACCATAAGGCTAACTATCAACTAAATACAAAAATATTGTATCTGGTATCTTAATATGTTAATTGAAAGAATGAGCGTTTTATAAAATTCTATTTTAAATTTGACCCTGCTTTTTAATCATTTTTGCACTTTTCGGGGATTCGCTTTACTTAATTTTGTTTTTAACTTCCTGTATTTCAAAATATTACTTACTTATGAAAGTGCTTAGTTGGTAGTAGTTGTCTACTATCTTATCTAACTTCTGCATTCTGTATTCTGCATTCTGTATTCTGCATTCTGCATTCTGTATTCTTTTATTAATATTTATCCTCTACTTCTGAAACTACCTATTTAGAATGAGACTTTTTTCTCGGTTGAAAACCAACCCGCACTTCCAGAAAATCCAGAAACTTTCGAAGAAGACGGAAATACAACATCACGTAAAGTATAATACTCATTACCCAGATTACGACAAAATTCACCCAAAATGTATCATAATAATTCCCAAAAACCTGCTTTCTCGGGGCATAAAAATGAGCTTTCACAAATTTATTATCCGGATCTAAGAATATGGGATCAATTTTTTGAATTAGTTCTCCATCGTATTCAATGATTCTATTGACTTCATTCGAGTTCTTAGCAAAATCAGCCAGTTTTTCATTGTAATGCTCTCTTTTTAACTCTAAAAATTCCTTGCGGTTCTCTGCACCCGCCTGCATGTCAGAAATCTCAGAATCCCTTTTTGAATTCGCTTTATTGTATAATTTAATATAATAACGCTTTAATAAACCCAAATATCTTTTCAGGCTGTCGAATGTATCACTATCTAGCTGATTGTAATAAAGATCATCTACTTTTGAAAAATCAACTACCGAAGCGGATTGGTTTTTCTGTTCCTTACGGAGCTCATTTCTAATTAATTCTAAATTCTTCTTTATTTGAGATTCCTTTTCAGAATTATTCAAATTTCGTCTGCAATAGGAAATTTTATTTTGAAGCGTTGGAATCCAGTAATTTTTCTTGAACTCTGCTCGGCTCATTGTTTTATCATAGGAATAAAAATTTTCTTCGTATTCATTATTTTTAAACTGATATACAGCCAATGCTTCATAAGCCCATCTGGCTGTAATAATTTCTCCATAAAATGGAATATTTTTGGGGTTAGAAATGTTTGGATTCAGCTTTTCATACTTCACAATAACCCCACTGAGAATCAACTGTGGGATAATTAAAAACGGGATTAGGATATAAATGGTAATTATGGTTTTAAAACTATCTGAAATGAGCAGCCCGAGAACATTAGAAAAACACCAGGCACTAAATAAAATCAACCAGTATTCCAGATACATTCCTTTTATTTCAAGAATAGAATTTCCGACCAAAACAAACATTACAGCCTGCAAAGCTGATAAGATAAACAATACACCAATCTTAGACAACAAATAACTATTCCAGCTCAGATTCAGAAAGGCTTCCCGCTTTAAAATTTTCCGGTCTTTAAAAATCTCTTCTGCACTAACAGTCAGGCCAATAAACAAAGCCACAATAACAGACATGAAAATATAAACAGGGAGATTGCTATTTGAGGCTAATGTATATCCATAATCACTGTTTATATTGTAATACTTAACAATGTAGGAAAGAATAAATGCAAGCAAAGGAGATTCAATGAAATTGATAAACAGATACTGAGTATTTGAAAGTTTCGACAATACATCCCTGGTTAAAAAGATTAAAAGCTGTCTGAACTTATTCGGAATTTTAAAATGAATTTCAGGCAGGTCTTCGCTTGGCTTGGGCTTTTCCTGTTGTTGCTTTATTTGGGAGTTTTCAAATTTATCTTCCCACTCCTTTGGGCTAATTTTACGGTTATTGGTAAAATTCCCATATTCGTCGAGCACTTTGGTTTCCACAATATTGAATATTTGCTCGGGGTTAACATTACCGCAAACCGGGCATTCACTTTCGTTCCAGTTGGCATGTTGTATGCTGGATTTAAAATAGATCAGTGACTCGATTGGTTCTCCTTCATAAATCAAATAACCTCCCTGGTCAAGGATGAGAAGCTTATCAAACATCTTAAAGATCTCGGATGAAGGTTGATGAATCACGGCAAAGACCAATTTACCTTTAAGAGTTAATTCCTTAAGCAAATCGAGAATGTTTTCAGAATCTCTTGAAGACAATCCTGAAGTAGGTTCATCCATGAATAACACAGCAGGTTCTCTGATTAGTTCAAGAGCAATATTCAACCGTTTTCGCTGGCCTCCGCTGATTTTTTTATTTAATGGTGCACCAACAACCATGTTTTTTATGTCATATAATCCCAGGTCTTCCAGCGTATCATTGACTACCTCTTCTAACTGCTCTTTGTTGTAATTGGCAAAACACAACTTTGCATTATAATACAAGTTCTGAAAAACTGTCAATTCTTCAATTAAAAGATCATCCTGTGATACATACCCAATAATTCCCTCTATTTTTTCGCTTTCCTCATGAATATTTATCCCATTAATCAACACCTTTCCTTCTGAGGGCTGGTATGAACCATTAAGCACATTCAACAGTGTAGATTTGCCGGCTCCGCTTGCTCCCATTATGCCGATCATCTTTCCGGATTCTTCGCTAAAACTCTGAGGTTGAAGACCAATATTGCCATTACTAAATTGATATGCAATGCCCTCTGCCTCAAAAGTTATGCGGGCCTTCATCCTGTCGATATTGAACTGGCTAATTATATCTCCGTAATAAATTGCCTGAATTTTTGAACTACGGATTGATGCTCCTACATTCAACACATAGACTTTATCCTGCTCCAGCAACTGACCGTTTAAATACAATTCACTTTTCCCGATATACCGGATAAAATACATGTTGGTAGAATCCAGCTCAATTATCCGCATTTCTCCATTGAGATTCGGAGAATGAATGTGTTTTATATTGGGAGTATCGACAGTTTCATTGCTATCTACAATTAAAATTTCTTTAGAATGCGGAAGCTCTTCAAAAGCATTAAGCACAAAGCTCTTTATGAGCTCAAATTCATTGTTTGGTATATTAAAAGTATCAGCTACGGTAGTAACAAAAGCTATTTCCTGTTCGGTGATTTCACCTCCCGACTTGATGAACTCCAGGAGACGTACCAACACTACATTCTTTTGCTTTTGAGTAAGTTCTTCATTAATTTCGGTGCAAATTTTCAGTACCCGAACCGAGCTTGAAGCAGTACGTTTTTTGCGTTTGCTTTTCTCTTTGAGTCTTTCCTGGTGGATAGCATAATAGTGATCATAAATGCCGAGGTACCTCTTTACAGCTTCCTGATTTATCTGGCGTTGCAGAAAATATTCAACGATTTCCCTTCTTTCCCCTGCATTACTGATGGGATGGGCAATTATCGCAAACAATTGCATTAAGGCTCTTAAAATCGGCTCACTCATTGTGTTCTGTTAATTACCATCTAAATATTTCGACTCCTCATTAAAACCAATCAATAGCTTTACCGGCTTTTTTATATGTTTGTCCGCATCTATTTTGAGTTCGATTATGCATTCAACTGTTGAAGTGAAAACCAAATTCCAGTATTGAATATAATTGTGATTTTTGTTTGAAAACAGCAAATTCTTGTCTGTATCATAAACTTCAATGATTAACTTATGGTTTTGTATGCTCGTGCACCCTACAATTCGGTATTTATTGCCGGAAAAGAAAGTAGCATGAAAAGTGGCTTTGTTATTTTTGTCTAAATCAGCAAGATATTCTTGTCCGCTTGAAATGTATTCAGGAGATAACAATACCTCACAATCCGTTAAACTATTGGTGTCAGAATACTGGGAATAAGCACTGAAAAAAACAAAAAACTGTAAGACAAAAAGTACATATTTTACATATGGAATGTTCATTATTCAATGATTTTGTTTCTTATTTTTTCAATTTTATCAGCAATTGTACGTAGATGATATTTCGAAATAACCACGTTTGTTTCACTTTGAATTACCGTCAATTGTTCCTCAGGAAATACCTGCGGTTCTTTGTAATAATAGTTAGAAATAATTCCATCGTATTCATAAGCCAAATCAACTAACGAATCAATAAGCCTTGTATATTTCTCAGAATCATAATAATAAGAAGAAAGCAATTCGATTAAATTGTTTAATGGCTGCTTTTGTTCTCCCAAACGATTAATCAGTGTCTGGTTGTTGCTTTCAACCGCTGCCCTGGAAAGAAGGTAAACACTCTCAATCCATCCTCCTGCAATTATAAGGGCACCAATCTCTTTCCTGTTATTTCTTTTGAGATAAGAATCAATTGATTTATAGGCAGAAGACGTGTAATAAATTAAAGAGTCTTTATTTTCCATATTTTCTTCAATTTGTTGAAACTTTTGCCCATCAAGTGCTCCTCTAACTCCTAAATCTTCCGCCAATTTCTTTATGACTGAAAGGAAAGAAACACCATCACTACCCTGTTTATAAGCATTTATGTATCCGAGATCACTCCCATAAACTCCAATATTAAGAGCTTGTTTAAAGTTTGTGTTATATCTGTTATAGTTTTCAACCGAATTCAATAAATCCTTATTAAAATCAACATTGTTCTTTTCTATTTGTAAGGTTATCTGGTGCGGTGAAGGTAAGATAAAAAGGGTTTCATTATATTTTAACAATACTGCGGAAGTATCAATTTCTTCTTTGGATACATCCTTTTCCTCCGGCTTTTCCTGTTTCTCAGATTTACAAGAAAAGACAAAAAGCAGTGCAAAGAAAAAAGCGATATATGTATAATGAAAATAGCTGCTCATGAAACAAACAATTTTATAGCTAAATAAATAAAAATAGTTCGAATTTCAAAGGTTTATAAATTCTGTCTAAAATAATCTTTTCAAATTAAATTTCAATATAAAAAAGCCTATTAAAGCAAGAACGCCCCAAATCAACCCCATCGTCCATTCGCCAAAGATCAGTTTTCCACTGGCAAAAAGGGTGGAATAGGTAAATAGAATTCCACTAAACCAACATATTAACAATTTGGGTATGCGTTTATTCTTTTCTTTCCTGATAGTGGCATCAAAATTCCATAATCCCGGTGGCTTCACAGTATAATAGAAAGATTTTAAAACCTCGTTATTTGTCCGGGGTGTCAGAAACGTAACCAATAACCAGCTAACTGTGGTGATACCAACGGTGATAAAAAAACTCACAGGAAACTCTAAACCATAATAGAATTTAGCGAGGCCGTAAACAATAAATGGAACCAAAGTTGCAGTGATTTCACTCCATGCATTGATTCGCTGCCAATACCATCGCAAAATAAGCACCAAACCCAATCCTGCGCCACATTCCAAAAGAAAATGCCACACTTGCGTAATAGTTTGAACAATCGTAGTAACATAAAGCGCAATTGCCATAATGATCAGGGTCAGAATTCTCCCGGCTAAAACATAATGCCTGTCATTAGTGCCACCACTTTTATCTTTAAACAAAAACCGTTTGTACAGATCATTGATTACGAAACTTGCTCCCCAGTTAAGTTGCGTTGAAATAGTGCTCATATAAGCCGATAACATAGCAATCAACAGCAAACCTGTTAATCCTGCCGGCAAATAATCCCTGATAGCCATGACATACCCCAAACGCGCATCTCCTTCTGCTAAATCAGGATAAAGAACAAGCGTAGCCAGCGCCACAAGTATCCATGGCCATGGCCGTACAACATAATGCGCAACCTGGAAAAACAACGTAGCCCACGTTGAATGCTTTCCATCTTTTGTACTCATCATCCGTTGGGCGACATATCCGCCGCCACCTGGTTCAGCGCCCGGATACCAGCTTGCCCACCACTGAACTCCAATGTAGGCCAAAAATGTCCCAATGCTGATTGTCAAAGCTGAACCTACATTTCCTCCC
>JBNJFT010000012.1:0-9243 GCA_051747065.1 Bacteroidota bacterium
GTGCCGTTTCGGCTGATATGGGCAAGTATCCTGAGATTATCATCGTTTACAAGAAATTTCATATCCTTAATCTTATCAACCTGGATATCAAACACTAAAGTGTCGAGCAAATCGCCCTGGTTGTTATATTGATATAAAAACCCTTCCTTATCTGATGAACCTTCTACCTCACGGTAGCCCGAACAATAAACAGATCCTTCTATCGTCAATCCATATATCCGTATATCAGTATTTCCTGCAACTTTTTTCTTCCAATCAACCATTCCGTAACTATCGGTTTTAATTAACCATCCTTCTTCTATGCCTTTCTCTGTCTTTCTGTAACCGGTCAAAGCAATTTCCTCTTCAGTATTTACAGCTATGTCGTATAAAAAATCGCTGTGGTAGTTCCCGTAAAACTTCATAAAATATTCTTGCTTTATAGGTTCATCAACTGTTACCTCTGAACATGAAACACCAAATAACACGGTAAGTGAAATTGCCAATACTATATTCGCTATCTTCATTTTTATTCTTCTATTTTTAAATTGTTGCATTGTTTTATCGATCTATTGTTGTTAATATCTAAGAAAGAAGCATTCTATTCAGGCTCATTTTTTATATTAATTGTGGATGAAAGATTCATTATTGATCCTCCCAATCTGTATAAAGCGGCATCTCCATCCATGGCATGTGTACCATGGAATACCCCCAGGGCAATTTCTTCAGTAAAACATCAAAGGCTCTCTTTTCAACGCGCAATCTCCAACCTTGTGCTTCCTTCGTCAGACTGCCTTCACGGAGAAAAAAAGACGCCTGCAAACCCTCTACACTTGTATTTTTCAATGCTGTCCAGTTTTTTATAACAGATTCCAGAAGTCCATTGCAAATCTCTTTTTCTTCTTCACCTAACTCTATATCAAACTTTAAGGGAAAGGTAACCGGCATACCCACCATTACTTTGTTCAGAATCATTTCATGTTCTTCGGGCTTATCATTGCCGCAAGCAATATACTGAAGCACATACACAGCTTTCTCTCTGGCTTCATCCGAAACAAATTCTTTATTATTAGTTAATTCCAGTCTTTTGAAAAGCCTTTTCAGATATGGATTTAACAATACAAGGCCGGCGTTACTAACAAAATATGAATCTCCGGTTTCCGCTTCGGTTTCTATTTTTATGTGCAGTTCTTCATCTTTCTTTTCGCTCTCCTTTATTTCTTCAGCCATACTTACAAATTTTGCCCGATACTTTCTCACCATTTTTGTGATAAAATCTCTTTTTATTTTTTCCATTGCTCTTAGCACATAATTGACTTCTTTTTCATCCAAACTTACCAACATGGCGGCTGTTTCGAACAGATTCTGCCGGCTGGCTTTCTGAATTTCGTCGAATATCAGATCCGCCTGTTCTTTTACGGTGTATCCGCTCAACAGATTTTTATTATTAAAATCAATTATCAATGAAGCAATTTGATCCAGGTTGTATTTTGAAAGGCCTTTAGCCTCTTTTTCGGGATGCTTCCCGCCGGACATCTCTTCATAAGTTCGTCCGGAAAGTTCTTCAGGTAGTTCTTCTTTGATTTTCAACAGTTCCTTTCCAAAGTTAAACGACATCACACCAAATACTTTCTTTTGTACTTCTTTATTCATAAAGAAATTTTCTTGTTTTATAACTTCTACCAGCTCGCTCCTTTTATCAGGCAGCAGGAACCCCTCTATAATATTCAGCAACCTATCATACCCTTTTTCGGCAACTTCAGGCCACGGGAAGTTACCCGTACGGATAAAATTTACAAGTATTAGCTTTTCATAATCATAATCAACAGAGACTTCAATGCCCTTCGCTTGCTTTACCATTTGTCTGAAGTGCTGAAAAAGATCTTCCCCAAAAATATCTCTGATCCAAAAGGCGGGCATATATAACTCTTTAGCCGCTATAGTCTGAATAACATTTCGGGCATCTTCTTCTTTTTCAAAAGTATATCTTGCAAAAATGTCCATTAATTTTTCCTGTGGACGTGGATACAATTTATAGAAAGGCTTTATACCTGCCTTTAAAAATAAGCTCCAGTAATCTCTCGCAATGGTTATATCAATTTCTTTACGCTCAGTTCGTGCATCTTCAGGTTTCTTATGTTTGGTTGTTTTGTCTGCCTGCACTTCTTTGATAACTTCTTCCGCAATTTCTCGTGCCGGGAAACCGGTTTGCTTCTTTACACTTTCACTAACAACATATAACGAAGCAGAAACATCTTCTTCTTTTACCACCGTACCGGAAAGCTTTTTTGTCAGCGTTTCCCGCAGCAGTAGTTCCAATTTTTGCTTTTTTTCTATGGGCAAATATTTTCCAACTTCCTTTAAAATATTTTCCATTAATTTTACAAAATATGTTCCTGTAGCTGGTTGTAATTCAATTAAATACTCCTTAAAACTCTCACTGCTTTTAATAAATTCGTTTTTAACGCTTTCCTGAACAGACATTTGATCAAGCAGGTAACTACTGTAATATTCATGTAAATTCTTCAAAATCTTACCTTTATAAGCACTTCCAGCTTTCTCGGCACCAAAAGTTCTAAATATAGCAGGTATCCACTTTTCAGGTGATATTTCTTTAATGTCAGAAACAAATTCTACATATTCCTTTACCAATCGATCAAACGTGTAGTTAAGATTCTGATTTATCGCTTCACCCGAGGCATAAAGAATAAAATCTTTCACATACAGACGCATGTAGACTTTATCAAAGTTATCTATTTGAGAGGTCCCGGAAATCAGCGTTTCAATCTCTTTTTTAAATATTACAATGTTGTTGTATAAATCACCAGGCAAAGTTTTTTCAAGATAATACATTGTTTCTCCTGTCTCGAAGAAATGCAACAGGCGCTTTCGGGCACCAGGGTGTTTTGTAATCGAAAAGAACTCCTGTCTGAAAACGGGGTCATTCTTTTCAATCAGATAAGCCAGGATTTCTTTAAATGATAAATCACGAAAAGGGCTTTCCACGTACCATGGCATTGTTCCAAACTTCAGGTAATGAATAAAATACAACCTCAAAAGTTTCTTTTCATCTATCACCTCAACGCCTTCAAGCTCTTCACGTTGGAAAATATCGCTTTTAAAACCTGAAAAAACTTGCATAATCTTTTTCTCAAAAAGACGGGGCAAAGCTGTCTCTATATCTTCCTGCGGTATATCCCCTAAATCGATATCCAACTTTTCAATTCGAATAAAATTTTCTGTTCCGAATTTATTACAAGAATCTTCGAGAATATCTACCAGACGTGTTTTCAGAATAGAAGCCACCTTGTTTTGCATTTCCTGAGCCGAATCAAGTTCGGGGTAATCTACCTGAACTGAAAAATGCCTTACAGCATGTATGTCCTGTTTGACCTTCATCGACAAAATTCAGCTATTAAGTTTTACTATATAAAAATTTAGCCAGTTCGGCGCTACCGTTTTTATTTGAATAATCCTCTTCAGTTGTCTCCATATCCATCTTCAAATTCCAGGTTTTATATAATTTTTCAAACCTTGTCATATCACCGGGTTTTAACCAATGTATATCGGCAAATACAGTTGCCGGTTTTTGTTCCCAAACCAGGTCTTTTACTATTGACCTGAACTCCTGGTTGTTAAATCGCGCCGTCCAGGATGGAAAGACCAGGCTTATTTTGTATGTATAATAATATTCAGGAATATCTGTTTCCCCTTCGCCATATTGTACATAAAATCCGGTTTTTTCTTTAAAGGTTGTAATTTCATCCTTATCAGAAAGATAACGGTACAAGCTTTCCATTTTTGAATGTGTTTTCTCAACAGAAATATCCGGCTTTATACTTACAAATTGTATGTCTTTTCCGGGGATATTAAACACAATATTCATTTCCCGGTTTTCATTTGCCTCAACCGAAAAGTTATCATAGACATTAATATTCTTTTCAATAACTTCCAATATATTTTCTCTTTCTTCTAATGAATATTGCTTTTCACTTTTCAAGAGATGATTTCCATCCACATCGTTAATATATATTCCATACTTTTGTTCATGCGGGGCGGGGCGCAACAAAATATGTTCAACCAGATGAAAACCTTCAGATTCTTTATTAATTTGTACAAGGAGCTCAGTCAGAGTCTTAACTCCGTAGAGAAGTTGCTGTTCAGACTTAAATTCTCCAACCAATTGCCACTCTGCATTACTATTTTCCCTGTGAACCAGCGCATAGCCGTTCTTTTCTCCCTGAATACTGCCTGCTTTATAATTCATAAGTTCCACTCCCGATACTAAAAAACCGGCAGGCAGAATTGAGTTTGAAAAAGGCAATAAGTTATGAAGGAGCTCTTCTTTCTCTTTGGGTTCTAATTCACTTAATTCTTTCAAATCTTCATCATCAATAAAATCAAAGTGCGTTTCAACAGTTTCCTGGGTATGACCAATTCTTTCAACATCGCTTATCTCCTTCCATTTACTCATAGCTGCCGATTTCGACCCCTCGGGAACAAGTTTCAACTTGTATTTATCAATAATTTCAAAAAGCGATTGCTTCTTTTTTATTGATATCTTGCCTTCTTCATTTTCTTCCATTCCTAACCCAAGAATGATATTCAATTTTTTCTCAATGCCGGTAAGTTCTGATTCCGATTCATTGTAATAATTAATACCTGTAGCACGATTATAGTTAATATCAGCAAGCTGCTGAAGCAAAGCTGATTTACACTTGATTTGTAATTTTTTAAAGGCTTCGTCGGAATAATAATAATTAAACTGACTGAGGGAATATTTCGTATATGATTCACCGTGCATGGCAAGCAGAAAATCAAGCATCCTGTTGTTTCTGTCCACGAAATCATCAAAATAGTTATTCAGTTTCTGCAGCCCTATTCGGTAATCCTGAGGAATGTCGCCAAAATCAAAATAGGCATCTTTCAGGTTTGAATTTTCGCGGGCGTAGAATTTTTCTGCCTCCGGGACAGAATCAAGTCTCTGACAGAAATAAGTATTATTCAGTTTTTTATTTATAGATAACAAATCCTTAAAATGCGCCAACTGCGAAAAGTAATTTGCCATAAATTGTTCAAAAATCATCAAATATCCTTTCAATTGATTGGCCTGTGCTTTTCGTTTTAATCCGGGTTTGTTGGGCAAACCTTCCTTGCCGATACCATAAACGGCCGGAAAATGATTTTGTATGGAAAAGTATTTTTCAAAATCCAAATCTTTCTGAACTTCCGGCAATTCGAAACTTGATTTATTTATCCGGTAAGATTTTTTATTTTCCGAGACCAGCTCATTCAAATGTTTTCTAAATTCGGCGACATCAAAACCATTGTATTGTAAATTTCCTTTATAAAATTTAATGGAATACTCCCCGTCCTCACTTATCATATTATCATGAATAAACCTGGGCATAAAACCTTTCGGTATTGACAACTGATTGTAATATTTCTCACCGTTTACCTCAAGATGCAGGTTTTTAACACTAACAACTCCTTCAACCTGCATCATTAACTTCACAAGGTCAGAAACAATAACAGTTCCGGGCTGAGAAATTAAATCTTCACTGAGAACAAAACCGTGCTTTAATACCGGGCCGTCATAAATTTGGTTATAATCCTTTCCTCTTTCGACTAATTCTCCGAGGGAATGAAACTTCACTTCAGGGTTTATGTTTTGCTCAATAACGAAATAGATATTTGCCATGATTTGCGCCAATTCATTGAGGCCATCGGTTTCTATATCGGCGCAAATTTTAACCGGAAGTTGCTCCAGTATCTTTATCTCAAATATATCTTCACACAAATTTCTGCTCCTACTAAAAAGTCTGTATATTTTCTCTTTGATTTTTTCGATTTCTTCAGCACTTGGTGAGATAAGGGAAAGATCAACTAAAATTCTATACAAACCGTTAAATCCGGAATCTTGTTCACTTACAGGTTCAAACCAAATATTTTTTATCTCAGCGATATTATCTAAAAAAAGTTTCCGCAAATCATCGGTAGACAATGGATTACTTGTAAGGATTTCTTCAGGCCGAAAAAAAGGCAACTCCTTTTCGCCCTCTCTAAACAACAATTGCTCAATGTCATAGTCCGTTCTAAATGACAATTCAGACAAAGCGTAACAAAGCTGTTCAAGAATTGTAACCCCGGGGTCGTGCAAATTGTAATCAGTCCAAAAAGAGCCGGTAAGCTGTTGAATGATCTTTATACCTTCTTTTCTAAGTTCATTCACGTCCAAAGCTGGTTCCAGCTTTTTGTTTCTGTCCAAATAAATAGTCTCGTTCATAATGCTTTAATTCATTCCTTATTCAAGATTACTCTTTATCATCCAACACACAATCATCCATAAAAGGATCTTGCCAAAGTCTTTGTATATTGAAATTAATTGCGGTTTTATCGCCATAATCATAGCGTGTTCTCATCTCCAGATTATATTTATAGGTAGTTCCGGTCCAGCGAAGTTTAATTTTATTACCCCGAACTCCGTAGCGTCCCTGTGTCATACGGATTTTGTTTTTAGACTTTCCAAACGTACTAATAGCAATTGCATGAATTAAAGCGTATTTACCGGTTTTCTTCTTTCCTACCCCTGCAATAATCTCAAACATCTGGCAACCATTCAGACCCGTAACAATATTGTGCCATTTTCCATCTGCCGGAATTTTTCCTTTATATGCATTTCCTGTTCTTCCTGACATAGCTACATCACCATCTACATCAAGAGCAGATGAAGGCTTTTCTTTATTCACCCCCACTTTCCCTTCTTCTTGTACACTTAGCACCCCATCGCCCAGTTTATTAGTAAACTTCAGGTCTGCATCATTCTCATCAACTTCCATTCTCCACACCGGACTTTTATCCTCAATGCTTTTAAAGAAGCTGATCAACTTCCGCGAATCACTAATTGGCGCCAACATCAAACCATCTTCCATAGTTTTTGACATGCTGTCATCAACCTTATTTATGGTTGAATCAATTAAATCATGAAAATGCCCTTCCGAGGGCAGTTGGCCTTTTTTAAAATAATCTTTTAAGCTTTTCCTGTTCTGTATTGGCATATCGTAAAAAAGTGTGTATGTTTTCTTATCTGTTATCTATTCTTTATTCATTGATTATAAAGTCATTTCCTAATTCCAGGTAATCAATACCCGCTTGTTTTGAATCCTCATCTCGTTTGTCATTTAGGATTGTAAATTGATGTTGATCTGCCGGCACCAGCAACGACCAAGGCTTTGTTGCTTTTAAACCTGCATGATCACCCGATTCATCGGCAGTATCTATAAGCATATAATTCCCTGTGATGTCCCTGGCTGCCTGCACAATGGAAAAACGCGTAATATAATCTATGTAAGGCAATGTTCTTAAATAGGTTATCACGTCAGAACAATAAATAATTTTATCCATTTGATGACCAATCAGCATATTCCCTATATTTCCGGTAAGATAATCATTGATATCTTCGTTGAGCTTTTGAATATAATAACCCTGATTTTGGCTTCCGGAAAATTTGACAGCACAAATAATTCTGATCCTTTCATAGCTGGGGTTACGCACTTCTATCTGTGTAAATGGTGAACTATGTTCCTGTACAAAAGACTTAATGTCAAAAAGGAGTTCACTGCTTGCTTTCGGTTCTTTTGAATTTAATACAGAACTTGCAAAAGGACTAACAACCAGAAGAACGTTGCCGGGAGCTTTGAGATCATTGCTTGTCATATTCGGCAAACAAACCGCCTTTTCTATTTGCGGATACTGATCTAACACCAGACGTTCAAAATCCCATGTGGTAACAGCTCTTTTTCTGTGTTTTAGTCTTTCGCTTATTCTCGCCTGAAAAGGTTTTTCCTTCTCATGAGACAATCCCCCAAAAGTTGGCAAAGGCTGAAGAACAGTTCTCACTCCGGGTATATTCTTTACCGAGCGCTGAATACTATAACGAGGCAAAGGTTTGTCAAGGTATTCTGAATGATAAAGTTGTTCGTTACCCACAAGAGTAGCTGTAGCAACCTGCGAAGCCACGCTAAGATTTCTTGATGCTACTTCAATATTCTCTTTTACGCTTACCTTCAACCAATAAAACTGATCATCAAAAAGGGTGTTGTTACGGTTTATATTTTCCGGTAAATCAATGATGATAATTCCCGTTTTCAGAAAACTATTTGTATCATCTCTCAAAATACTGGAAGGTTTAAGTGAATGCCAGCGGTTATCTGCCAGATATGACCAGTCAATCACGGGAGGTTCTTCCTCTGAGGAGATATTAAATTCATCAAGCATTTCAAACAACAGAGACACTACCTGCGGAGGGTTTATTTCTTTTAAACCAAGGTACAGTTCGCCCTGCGCATTATACTGCGGAACCATGTAAATTTGTTTAACTGATCTATTCGGAAAAACTTTTTCATATCCGAACGGATGCAAATGATAAAGTGAATCATTGCTTAAATTTTCATCATTTACACGAAAATTCTCTTTCATAGAAATTTTTGCAGTGCTCTCATAATCAAGAGAAATGCTTCTTACCTGCGGAGTGAAAGCCTGTTTGGGTAATTCCTTTTTTGTTTTCCCTTTTAAAAATCCCGATTTCGAATTCTCCAGAGTAATATCCGAGACCAAAGCCGGATAAACATCATGTCCAAAAGCATGTATTGGAGAAGTCAGTTCTAATTTCAGGAAACCCCTCTTTGACATCGAATTATAATTGGGTTTATTGTTGATATCATGGTGATTCGGTGCCTGATATATCAAGTTCATGTCTATATTATCAAAACTTGTTTTGGGGGCTAAGCCAGCTTTTACTGAAGGGACAGGTTTCCTGGGATTATCTTTCGTGCGAAATAGTTTAAGCTTTTGTTTTTCTTCCGGATCTTCGGGAAGCCATTTCCCTTCATGCAAAACTGAAACAGAAACTTCGTAAGAAGCATTATCAACGTTCATTTTATAATCCTTATAATAATCCTTAAAACCATGCTCTTCATGGGGCAGGTCAAACCATTCCAAATGAACTTTTAAATCATCCAGTTGTTTTTGGAAAATCTCATTATTCCCAATAACTAAAAAAGAACCCAATTTGGGCAAGGGACCAAAAGGATAAAAAGGCGAAGCTGGATTTACAGCCCCTACATTATTTTGAAGCAACAGGTTTCTTACTCCACTTACTTTAGTATGAATAATAACCTGATCGATCTCGGCTTGATTCAAGAGGGAATATGGAAATACATAAGACTGATTGTTTAGCAACAGCTTTAGTAAAGGATAGGATGA
>JBNJFT010000012.1:9343-24405 GCA_051747065.1 Bacteroidota bacterium
GCACTTTTCTCTGATTGTTTTAGGATATTCCTGTAATAATAATTTAAGTATTTTGAAGTAAGTTGATTCAATTTACCCCGGGGAAATTCATACAGTTTCAAAAAAGCCAGCAAAAGAGCAGTTTCGGGATAGTGATTGTCAGTATCTAAAGAATCCTCCAAATTCCGAAGTGCTTTTTGCCTTAAACTTATTACCGCTTCATAAAAGATTTGAAAAATACTTTGAAGCGCATCTGCTGAAGAGCTCACTTTATCCTGAACAGTTTTGCCCTGATAAATAACAGTTGAAGGCTTCACTTCTGACAACTCCCAGATAAAACCAAAACAGTCAAAATCAAAATCAAGTGTCAGATTAACCGTGTTTTTATATGAGGCAGCCAGGGTAAAGGCTTTAAATTTTTTCAAAGCCCCGGAAAGTTTGGTTTCGATTATGTTTGAGATTTCATTTCTAAACTCAACCTCTTCTTGTTGAAAATCTTCAACATCCTTAAGGTTTTTATACCAGGTATCAATTTTCTTTGCAATCTGATATATTTCAACAAAAGACTCTTTTAAGTATTTCTTCTTTTTTTCAATTTTATTAAAGGCTACAGCGCGACTAACAAATTTTTTAAATTTTTCTTCCAGTTCAGCAGGCTTTATATAAGAAATTGCTGCCAAAATAACAGCTTCATCTCTTAAAAAATCAGACCAATCGCCCTCTGCTTTATTTTCCAGGTTATAATGCTTTATAAGTTTTGACAAACCAAAAGAATATACAAGATTATCAATAAAGCTGTGTTCATCAATATTGATATACTCTGGTTCAAGTTCTTTTGAAAATCTACCTTTTTGGCTGCAACCTGTAAAATTGAAATAATTTATATTTTCCTTTTGATCCATAATTGAGTAATAACCTCTTTTTGATGGTTAAAATTTCTGTCACTAATTATCCGGCATATTTGAAACGTCGGTACCCTCTAATAAATAATATGGATAAACAATATTATTTCTTTTGTTCGTCTTACGAATTCTGTAGTCAAGAGAAATTTCCAGAATGCCTTCATAAAAATTCTTCGATGACACCGAAACCTCATCCAAAAAAACCCTTGGCTCAAAATGCAGCACAGCACTATGAATAATTTCTTTCGCCTGATTAATAAGGCCTTCATGTATTGACTCAAAATTCAATATTGAAAGGTCACAGCCATACTCAGGTTGCATAACTCTTTCTCCCGGGGCGGTGGACAAAAGAATGAACAAGCTCTCGCGAATATCCTGTTCCTCAGAAACCAGTGTTACACTTTTAGATTTTCTATCAAACTCCGGTGGAAATTTCCAACCTATTCCTAAAAAAGTTCTTTTATGATTCATTGTTGTATTGTTTCATTGTTGTATTGCTTTTAAAACCTTAAGAGGCGGAAATCCATGTAAATACATTATTTAAAATAAAACATTCAATCCACATCCCTTCTATTAAAATCAGCCTCCGACAATTACAGTTGGACAACCGACAACCACTGAACCACCGTGGGCTGTTGAATCACCCATTCTTGCTGCGGGCTGTCCACCGATCAATACAGTGGTTGAGCCTTTTACAATAGAATCCGGCGGACCAACACAGGTTGCACTATCCCCAAGCCTTGCTGCCGGCATACCACCAATTAAAACAGTTGGTTCCCCCGGAGGTAAAATTGTTCCTCCTACATGAGGAACTGGCGGAGTACCAGGCGTAACCATGGGACATGTATGCATATCTCCTACTCTTGCTGCTGATGACATAATACTGTCTTTTAAAGTTATATTAAATCAAATTAGTTTATCATTACCATACCACCTTTAATCACTGTTTGAGCTGAGCCATTCATTTCACAGTTTGCTCCTTCTGCTGCAAACTTGGCTTGCCCTTTATTTTCAATATTTACACCCTCCACTCCTACATCTCCGGTGGCACTGAGAGAAATATCCCCCTGGGAAGACAATTCAATATTTCCCTTTGCATTTATCGTTATATCTCCCGCACTTTCAAGGTTGACTCCATCAGAAGACATTTCTACACTATTATCATTCATATCTTTTATGCTTATAATACCTTCATTATCATCCAGAGTTATCGTATTTTCCTCCGGTGTTTCTATTATTATGACTTTATTTTCTTCATCAAAGGAAATCTTAAGCTTTTCTTTTGTCACAATAGATTTAATATAGTTTTCCTCTGCCGGCTCTTCGGGTGGTACATTTGTTTTATTATGTACTGCACCTAAAACAACAGGACTTTGAGGATCCTGGTTTATAAAGCCCACAATAACTTCATCGCCAACTTCCGGATAAAAGAAGATACCGGCTTCTTCCGTGGCATACAATGAAGTTAACCGAGCCCATAACGTTAACGTTTCTGACTGCAAAGAAGGAATAGACACTTTGATCCGATACTGTCCATTTTCATCTTCATGAATTTGGTCCACTATTCCAATATGCAACCCATTTATCGGTGGAATTAAACCTGAAGCAGGAGGAGAAAACATATCTGGTTTTTCCTCTGAATACCAGTCAGGTGAAAGACCAAGACCCAAATTTGTATGATATTCACCTCTTTCTATCATATGTTCCACGGAAGATACAAATACCTCACCATTGAACTGATCGCTAAATCCATCCAGATTGACAGTATCACCAGGCAGAATATTGTTGTAACCGTCAATCGTAATACTCCCACGGACCTTGGACCATTCAGATTTAGCATGTCGAGCAGAAGCCCATTCTGTCATAACTTCCATAGGGATATTAGCACTCGTACTCAGAAGATACTCATCTAAACCTATTACATCAGCCAATTCCGAGGAGGATTGATTGCCGGCCTTATTGGCTGTAGGGGCTGATGAACTTGCTTCAACGACTTCCTGATTATCCATATCCCAGGAAACACCTTTAACAGAGCTAAGCATATTTTTTGCATCAATATAGGCATCAAACGAAATAACTCCTTCATCAGGTGCTAAATCAAGAACTGCTGAAGATGTTTCGGGTTTTTTAATATTTATTTCTCCGTCGGAATTGATCAATATCATGCCATTAACTTCTGCACGTTGATTGACAAAATCCCAATCGGTAATATAATTTTGCAATAGCTCAGGATGCTCATAACTTGTGCCTTCTACATTAGCCGACATACCGGAATATTCACCTAAAATCTCTGATATAACATCGCTATCAGGTTTGGCTGTAAATATTTTATTTTTCCTACCCACTGTAGTTTTAATAGCCTCATCCTTGCATTCTATTTCCAGCATAAACCTGCCCTGCGATATTTTAAGCCCGTGCCTGATCACTACACCTTCAAAAATGGTTTCGTCTTCAGAAGCATAACCGGCATCAATTCTTATCTCAGATCCCGGATTAAAGTTGCCTGAATCACTTACTTCATAGCCTTCATTATCAGAAAAACCACCATCCACAACCCGTAGATAAGCGGAGGCAACTCTATTTACTGCCTTTAAAACTGATACTGAAATGATACGGTAACTTCCCGGAATTTCCCGTCCATTACAAAATATCTTAAATGTTACCGGACTTTTTACAATATCTTTCAAATTTACCGACATACAATACTATTTTATAGGTGGAAACACAAGTTCTGTTCCCGGTTTAATATCTCTGAAGCTTATTAAATTATTCACTTTTGCAACTTCATGAAACATTTGCCGCCTGCCATAAATTTCTTCACAAAGCATGGGAAGGTTATCGCCTGCTTTAACAGTTACAACATGAGTGAGATCCGGAGATTGTTTATCTTTCATGGCAGCTTCGGTCCCTGGATCCACAGTTCCGATAAAAGTTGCATTGATCTTTGCTCTGAGGGGAACTCCTTCTGATGAAAATAAAGTATAATTAACGTCAAAATTTTTTATCCGCCCATAAAACACCTGGTTATTATACTTAAAAAAGGAGATATCACCCCATTTAATTTTCACATAAGGTACCTCATGTACACCACCAACATAATAATAACACGTTTTCTTAAAAAGTTCGACCTGATCCTTAACTCTTACTATAGAGGTTTGGTTATCAGATAAAGCACCTGTGCCATCAAGAAGCAATTCAAAACTTACTTGTTGTGAACTGCATCCGGTGAATTTTCGTTCAGGTATTATTGCTGCACCTTCCCCATCATCTTCTCCCTTATCATAATTAACTGCATATTTTGTCTGAATTGAAGCAGGATTAACCTGGGCCTCAAATGTATCAGTTTTTTTACTTGAAGGACCGTCCTCTCCAACTTCATAGCCAATTATTGTAAGATGATTCATAAAATCATTAATATTTTAGCGTTCAGTTTCTCGTTTCAGTTTTCTCAGTACATTTTCTGTACAATCTTTCACTAATCTTTTATATGCTGCCTCATTCATTCTGATTGCCTCATTACTTGTACTTTGTTCCTGTTTTCCGGTAACATTAAACTTTACCTTTAATTCTTTAATTTCTATAGCCATGTTAAATAAATTCAATTTCAAAATTCGTATAGTTAAAAGTAATGGTCTCAATTGCCAATTTATTTTCCATTGCATTGAAGCCATTTAGTTCCCATTTTGTGGGATATGCATCATTTATGACCCACATGATAATAGGTTCATTCTTTTCATTCATTAATAAAATAACAATATCCTGAGTTTGTATCTTTTCGGGAAATCCTTTATTTATCGTATCTTTTACCCAATATAAAATTTCTGAACCCAAATTGAACAACCCTCTTTTTAACACAAGGGGGGTTGTTTTAATCTGTTTCGGCAAATGATAGACAAGATCATTTTCTCCCCCGGCATTAAAAGGTTCAGTCTCTAACTCTGCTGACAATCCGGATATCTCTGAAAAACCGGCTTCATTAAAATCAGTTTTACCGAGAATGTTCACATTATATCTGAACCCTACAGCAGGCTCATTCTGATTATAGCTATCATTGATCAACATAAGATATTGTATGATGAAAGTTTAAAAAAAGGAATACCCGGAGAACGTTTTATAGGTCTCCGGATATCATTTTGAAACAGAATTCTAACCTTAAAACTATTCATATTCAACCTCAAAACCCTCATGAGCAAGTTCAATTGACTCAATAGCTATTTCATTTGCATCGGATTTCAAATCGGGACCTGATACTTTTGTCGGGAAAGCATTTGTAACTGTCCATGTAACTACAGGCGATTCTTCTTCATCCAGCAGCTGTATGATAACTTCTTCACGACGTTCGGGGTCAGTCTGAACATCTTTAAACCACTCCCAGAATGATGAATCACCAGCATAAACGCCTTTTTTCAGAGTGATATTTCCATGTTTTTTCAAACCCGGAATTCTTTGCTTGATATACGTTGGGTCATCCCCGGCTCTGTATTCAATAAACTCTGTTTCCATTTCAAGACCTGTTACCTCCTGAAATCCGATATCTGTATCACCCATTTCTACTTTAAAGTGAAACTTTGGAACGGGCCACATTTCTTCAGCCATAATTATAATATTTTAAGTTAGTAATAATTTTAATTAATTCTCAAATTATGATTGTTGCATTTTCTGCTGGAAAGTAATTACAATAAATTCAGCAGGACGTGTTATAGCAACTTTTACAGTAATATTCATAATGCCATCAAGCACGTCATTGGATGTCATTGTTGAGCCGAGACCCACTTCAACATCAAATGCATCGGCAGTTGTTAAACCAGCTAAGCCACCTTGCTTCCAAATAGTTGTCAGGAAGGAAGAGATCATACTTCTAACCAATGACCATGTTCCTGAAGTATTGGGTTCGTAAACGTACGCTTTAGCAGCCGCTTTAACCGATTGCTCAATAAAAATCATTGTCCGGCGAACGTTGATGTATCTCCAGTCCTGACTATTACCGTCGAGCGTTCTGGCACCCCAAACCAATGTACCTTTTCCAACGAAAGAACGGATAGCATTAATTGACTTTCCAGAAACTGTGACATTAAGGTCTTCCTGATCTTCACCAGTTAAATTCAATGCCGGAGAAACAACAGAAGCCAGACTTAAATTAGCCGGGGCTTTCCATACTCCCCTTGAATTATCGACCATACTTAAAGCACCTGCCATTGCTGCACTAGGAGGCAAAACATTCAGTTTTTTAAGTACAGCAGTCATTATTTTCTTAAATGCCGGACTTATAGCATTGATCGTTTGAGTTAACGATTCAATATCGGCTTTATCGTCGAGCAATTTCTTTATCTCATTTTTAGCTTCATCTGCTTTTTTTGCATTGTCATAAATCAAATCAGCCTCTTTAGAAAGCAGGTTATTAAGCATTTCAACGTTAACGATGTTTTTCACATCAACTTCCTCTTTCTGTACAATAGCAGAATTAACATAAGGATAATAAGCCGCACTAAATGCAAGGAAATTAGAACCAATCCCTTCTCTAAACCTGGTTATTACATCGTTTTTGTCATGGGTCCTTGGTTTAAAACCGTTATACACATCAAGCAAAGCAAAACGATTCTTCATTTTGAAACCGCAATGAACAAGCATCTCCTGCTGCAAAGCAAAGCAATCGCCCTCACCAAGCATGACAGCTTCAGGAATTACCAACATGGTAGGTTCTTCTTCTGCTACCAAGGCTTTAATTCCGTCTGATAAAGCTTTTTTTGAGATCTCGTTAACTTTAACAGTTTCTTTTGTTACCGTTTTCGAACTTGACGCAGTGTTTTCTTTGCCTGTTTTATCGTCCTTAGCTGCGTTACTTGCTGCTTTAGAAGTAGTTTCTTTTACTGTAGATGTATAAGAACCTGCTGAGACGATATAACAGGCACTTCCACCATTATCAAAAAACATTCTGATACCATCAAAAAGCAGGAATCTGGCATCAGCGTCTTGTTCAACGGTGTAGTTCTTTCCATCTATTGAGAAATCATACCCTTTGGATGGATCTTCAACCTCTTCAATTTTAAAACCTGTCTTGAAACCTTCTCCAAAAGTTGACAGATATTCTGCAAAAGAAGAAATCCTTACAGGTTTGTGAACCAAAGATTCACCATCTTTTACTACTTTCTCTGTATAACCTACAAATGCAGGTACAGCGGTGGGGATTGCTGCTACTGAATTGGGGAAAGAATTCCTTTCTTCAATATAAACCCCTGGTGTTGCTAATGTTTGTGCCATAAAAAATGATATTATATTAATAAATAAAACTAAAAAAATATAAGGTGTTTATAATTAGATTTTTATATTAAATTTATGCATAAATAACTACTCACTATCAATTGTTCTTTAATTTGCAATTCTGATTATCCTCCTCATCTTAGCTGAATGCTTACGAATTAAACATAGACATATATTTCTGACATAAAATGATTTTCATCTCCGGGTTTTAAAATATCAAATGGTGCATAGGATAATTTCTTAATCAATACTTTTCTTCCGTTTTCACCTTCCAGCTTCTCCAACTGAATTTCATAACTGTAATATTTACTGAACTTCACGGGTTTCTCGGAGATAAATGCTATTGCTTTTTTATCTTTAATGTTCTCTTTTCCCAATTGTTTGAAAGCTAAATTTCCCTTTTTACAATTAATGTTCAGCTTTTTAACGCGTTTTAAATACGTGGGAACAACCATAAACTTCCAAAAGACAGATCTGGCATCAAAGTTTATATGATAGAGATAACTTGACAACTCATCACTCTCAAGCTCAGCCAATAATTTTTGTTTTAATTGTGAATGAAAAAATAAATCTATAAAACCCAGCGGGGTTCCTTTTATTCTTTCTCCAATATTTATAAATGATGATAACTCACTATCCTTTCCAAAGACTTTGTAGTGTCCTTCCAGCAGTCTGCCTGTGTCAATCTGAAACCCTTGTGCTATATCAACTATTGGCATATCAACTTCTGCTTCGCCGTTTTCCAGAGTTATCTTATAGTCTGTATTTACATCAGTTTGTTCTAAAACTTGTGGCTCGGTATTATAAAGATCCTCAGCGCCTACAAACTCATTCTCATGGAGAGAAATATTATTTTCAATCCCCGTATGTTTATTCGAAAAATAAAAAATTTTCTCTTTCCTGTCTGTTGGGATATCGGTAATATTTGTAAAACAAGGGTTACTTGTGAATAATAAAAAAGAAAACTTAGATTCTGAATTACCGGCCTGCACCAATCTTTGATACAACATATCTTTTCTGGAAACATCACATAATATATGTAATTCTCCTTCCTTGCGTCTTAATAACATCCCCATATTATCAATTAACTGAAAAGTACGACGTGTAGGAATTATTTGAAACCCTTCAGCTGGCCCGTCACCAAAATAGGTATGGTTTAATTTAATAATAAACAACGGTTTATATTGAAACTTAAGATTTATCATTTACAAAAAATTATACATAAATAAATTTCATATCAGGAAACATCCGATCCAAGGCCAACAACATCAAATGAACCTTCAAGAATATCCTCACTGATAGTTACCATTCTTGCTTTATACAAAACCGAGGGCAAATATTTACCGCCATGAATTCCCCAGATTTGACTTAATTCTTGTATATTGAGATTTACCATTTCAAATACAAGCTTTTCGATTGAATCACCTAAGTCAGGTGAGTTCTGATGATTTAAAGTTGCAGTATATTGAAAAAAACTGATTGCTGCTGAAAGCAATTTCAAGCCCTCATGGTAATTCCCTTGCTGAAAATTAGAAGATAATAAAAGATACAGATATACATTTATTGGTTTTCTTGCCGTTCTTGAAACATGAGAGGATCTTTCCTGCTCAATATTAGCAACGGTAAGTAAAAGTTTATTCTGTAACTCTGTATTATTCTCCTTATCCAGTTCATTTAATGAGGATAAAATCACCAATTCACCTTGTTGAGAAAATCTGTTACTCAAATTATCATTTAATTTATCAGCAATAACTGATAATACATTACTTATCATTTTTATTTATACATTTTAGGGTAAATCTTTCTCACTTATATATCTTCTGCTGAAAAGGAGGAATAATATCCCACCGATGACGAAACCTCCTATTAAAAATAAAATTTCTCTTAGTTCAAAATATCTTAAAAAAATAAAAACAGATGCTATTGTTACTAAAGCTATTGCAGATATACCACCTTTTAATACCAGTCTGAACAGCCTTTTAAATTTCCTGCTATATCTGAAAATAATAAAGAAACCTGCAACACTTAAACCGGTAAAAACACCAAAAAGCCTTAAAAATGAACGTGGTCGTTTAATAACAGACATCGGATTTTTTGCGAATCTTTTAATGTAAGGTTTAAGTCTTCTTAACGATATCCGATTTTGGCTTCGTTGAATTTTTTTCTTTTTTTCATCGCTATAAGCAAATTTATTGGCAAGAAGTTTCCACAATTCATTATGCCCGTTGTCATAACCAAGCGCCCAGATGCCTATTCCACCAATCTTATTATCTTTCACCCAGTCATATTTTGCTGCTAATGTAACAGAATCTTCGTACCATAATTGTCTGTAGTTATAAGACATATCGCTATATGCATGGAATTTACTAAGACTTCCGTTATCCACTTTCCCTCCATTTTCTCCTGTAAGTCTTTGAGTTTGCCTGTAGGAATGATATTTTATGAAATCTTTTGCAATTGAGGGGAACTTAAGGTCCTGAGTGATCCATTCGGCGCCATAATATGGAATGCCCATGAGAAATTTTTTGGAAGGAAGTCCATTTGCCAGGTATTCATCTACAGATCCTGCGAGATTAAACCCCTTCCACTTACTGCCATTGTTCAGGGGAGCTATCGGTCCTGCTAATTTGCTATTTTCTCCATGATATTCATAGCCCATCATTATAAAATAATCGACATACTGGTTGATCTCTTCAAACGCATAAACTTTTTCAAAATCAACTGCAGGAAGAGCAAGAGTCAGGATATAATCCTCTTCTTCTTGTCTCAGGTTTGTAGCGAGGTCAATGATAAAATTAATGTATAAATCCTTCTCGCTCTTAGAAACATTCTCAAAATCAAGAGTTAATCCATTAGCCTCTCTTTCTCTAATCAAAGTAATAGCTGTGGCTATCAAATTCTTTTTTGCCTCAGTGGATCTTAGCAATTTTCTATTATTATCGGCCCCGAAATTGGAAATAGTTAATAATACTTTGCTATCGTACTTTTTGGCTGAATCTATCAAAGCTGTTTCTCTCCAATTATGAATAGAGGAGTAAAACCCTGTCTCCGGATCTACCTCATAAGAAAAATAAGATACCATAGAAAGGAGTGTAAAGTTATAACTTTTATAAGCATCTCCGCACCAATAAGGATGCCAACCAAACACCTCATAAGCTGTGTCGAGCATATGCTCCTCGTCATATGGAAGATAATTCCTTATTCTCATTTGCTTCGACCAGTCTGCCTCAGACTGCAGCTTTTTTGACATTCCAGGATGTTTGGCACCAACCATTCTTTCCTTAAAACGTTGAGTATCCTGTGTCATCACTCTATCTTCATTTACAGGGTTATCCAATGAATCTTCATGTTTTTCCTTTTGCTGCTCAACTGAATCTATAGAGTCATTTTCTGAACCGTTATTGACAATTCTTGTTGTATCATGTGTTGGTTCATCTTTAGTTACCTGTCCACTATCGCCTGCCAAATTAGTGTTAATCTCTTCAAGTATGCTTTGTTGGGCATGTACTTCTACAAATCCTAAAATAAGGATTAACAATACGATATATCTCCTCATGACAAATATAGATTCTAAAAAAATGTAAACTTTAAAAGGACTTTTAATCAGGCATAAAAAAAACAATAAAATTCTAACTGCACAAATGTTTATAAAGTTTTTTTTAATTTTTTTCTTGTGCCACATGCCTATTCACACAAAATCAAACAGTTACAAATTTACATCTAACGGTATATACTACATAAACCTCTATCATTCACAACATGAAACAAAACAAACATTTTTTTTTAAATTTTCTTGTTTTTTAACTTTTTCCATGAAATATTTGCAATTTAATTTATACTATTCTTTATAGGAAACCCTAATCCACTTTATATACAAAAAGAGGATGAATAGAACACTCATTATCTTGTATATTAACAACAGTAAAACAATGTAACAATGTAACAATAAAACCATATTCTAATGAAAAGTTTTACAAAATCCCTTATAATTTTTATTATCATTACATCATTTACAAAGTGTATTATAGGCCAGGAGGAAAGTACAGAGACATTATTCTATGAAAAAGATACTACCATACTAACCTATCTTGAAAATTTCAAAGACTTGCATATCGGATATTATGGAACAACCCAACGTTGTGAACCATACGATGTTTATGCTTTCAAATACCGGTATCATTGGTTCCTTTTTATTAAAAAAGACAGCAAGTTGTCTTTTATGCAAATAAATCCACCAATTAAAGATAAGGAAATAGATTATCCGTCAAGACATTTTGTTGAAGGACTATCACTCTGTTATTCTCTTGGTTACACAAAATTTGTGAAAAGAAAAAGAAAAGTTCTTGATATGGATATTTATGGTTATTATAAATTTAACCGTTACGGGCGTAGAGTAATAAGAGGGTTACTTTTACTTGAATACCCTTTTTACAATAAAGGTATATTTAGTGGAAAATTAAAAGCAGAAGACGTCAAGGAAGAAGTCAAAGAAGCGGCAGAAAAAGAATTACCTGAAAAACCAGAATTACCTGAAAAACCAGAAAAACCTGAAAAACCTGAAAAATTGAATCTATTCGAAGAAATATTACAATAAATTAATGGAAAAGATAATGAATTCAATATGGCTTCATAAGAGAAACCTGAAAATTACATGATTTTAAATAAAAGATGCTGATATTTCCATGAGCAAATTCATGAAATAATAAAAGCATAAACTATACGAAATCCAAAAAAAAGCAACGTAATCTTCATAAAACCCACAACATGAAAACGAGTTATTTAAAATTATATCTTACCATCTTTTTATTAATCCTGGGAAAGTCCGTTTTTGATATTCAGCTTTTTTCCCAATTTTTTGAAACGAACAATTCTTCGTATGCCATAACAATGACCTTTGGGTACGCAAGTATAATCGGATTTCTGATAGTTACATTGTTTAACTATCTCCAGAGAGCTTTCCGTTTTGGTATATCAATATTATATACATATTTTCTATTGATGCTTATCGTTGGTTTTCATTTCTATCTATCAAGATTTAATATTCCACAGTTCAATATGGGAGTTTTAGTTGGTTTTAACATCTCACTAAACTTTTTAATCATACTTATGATAAAAGGGCTACATGTAAGGCTGGGCGGAGATGAGGAAAAAAAAGTGGAAAAGTCATCAAATATTGCAAGCCATATAGCCCTTTTTCTTGCCGGAATATTGTTAATTTTTGTTTCTATATTATTTAAGAGTGATTTTTTCAATTACAAACTCATCACATATTTCTCATTTAGTACAATAACATTAAGCTATTTTTCCATCTCATATCTCTTAAAAAAAGATAAAAGAGCAGATGCCATACTTGATAACCTACAGGAAATCAAGACAAAACAAAACCTGTTTAAATTACTGAAAACAAAATATTTCACAAGCATATTGGTATCCACAGCATTGACCGCTATTGCCATTGTTTGTGTGTACAGCCTTTTCATTAAAGTAAATATTTCGAAATATGATTCAGCCATCGAGTTGTCAAAGATGATTTCAATTGCTGTTATTATATTTTCCTTTCTTAGCATTTTGTATGAGTTATTCCTAAAAGAAAAGGCTTTTTACAATTTCAGTATCAATATTCACCTTATTCTCATGCCACTTGTTGTATTTGTATTTGGAAGTATTTTTTTGACTAATACCTTCTATTTTAGAATTACACAAGGCGATGAATTATTCTTCTTTGTACCGATAATGGCTACTGTGTTTCTTGTATTAAGCCATTTTTCTTTTTTCAACTTACTATTGCCCGTGATAAATACTTTATATCTTCCCCTGAAAAGACAAAATCAAAACGACTTCTACATAAAAAGTTGTTTTTGGGGATTTGTAATCGGCATAGGTCTTGCTTCACTGCTTATACGTCATACTTTACCGGAACTCAATTTCATAAATAATAGCGGATATGTAGTTCTTTCTACAATTGTCACAGTCATATTAGTTCTCTTAAACAGGTTTTTGCTTTACAACAATTATAAACATGCGCTGCATAACAAATTAAATATAGAGGAAAATAGTGAAGGTATTCAGAAATCTTTTATGAAAACGATAACACAAA
This sequence comes from Bacteroidota bacterium, assembly GCA_051747065.1. GTDB lineage: Bacteria > Bacteroidota > Bacteroidia > Bacteroidales > UBA12077 > JAGXLC01. Next base: position 22,580 of record JBNJFT010000012.1, read on the forward strand.
AGATAAAAGATTACCCGGGCATAAAAATCGTGAGGATAATCAATTTACTATACATTATCAATCCTGTTAATACAAAAAGATTCCTGAGTGAATTGGCCATATCTGAAGACACGCTCACTCAACGAGCAGGAATTATAAGTGCTATCAGATTTTATCTGCTTGAAATTTACGATCAGATGGTGGAAATTTCGAAAACAAAGTATTTCCCTTCATCTCCCAACCGTGATAAAGTAGAACAGCTTCTGAGGAGATTTGAAGAAATCAAGATCAAAATGCAAAAAAATTATTATATCCACCAGCTTTCTATTTCAAAAAGTGATATTGAACGTGTAAAAGGGGGGATTCTTGCAAGATTTGCACCGGAAAATCAGCAGTATGAGATATTAAATCGTCTCGTTACAGATTCTGAATTACCTGTAGCTAAAAACGCTATTATCTCGGCAGCGGGTTTTAAGGAAAAAGAAATTGTAAAATCAATCACTGAAAAACTGAAAATTGCAGAATTAAGTAATGCAGCATATTCGGCGCTTCTTTACATAGATAAGGAATCATTAAAAATTCTGGATAATGAATTTTACAAAACAGGACAAAGTGAAAAAGTACAATTAAAGATTGTTCGGTTGTTTGGAGATATCGCCAATGAAACAGCTGTAGAATATCTGTTGAAAAAACTCAACTATACGAACCAAAATATCATATCTGCAGCTTTAGAAGCACTTAGTAAATCTAATTTTAAGCTTCCTGAGAAAAAAGCAGTAATTATAAGACATGAACTGGAAGAAGTCTGCAGATACCTGGTTTGGAATACTTCTCTGCTAATAGATATTAAAAAAGATGAAACCTCTGATATTCTCGTGGAAGCGCTGGAAATTGAAATAAAATACAATTATAAAAGCTTATTTGATCTGCTGTCTCTACTCTTTAATCCTGCCTCAGTTGAATTGATAAGGAAAAACCTCTGGGCCAAAGATTACGAAAAGGTAGCTTTTGCCCTTGAATTAGCCTCTTTGATAATTACCGATGAATTAAAATCAATGATTCTACCGATAATCAGACCAATGACCAAAACAGAAAGGGTGAAGAAAATGCAAACTATCTTCACTACAGAGAAAATGTCCAAAAGAGATGTTCTTTATGATCTTATTCAGCGTGATTATAAATGGGTCAATCCCTGGACCAAAGCCTGTGCAATCATGGAACTATCCAAGTTTCAGGAAAATAACGATGTGCCTTTATTGCTTGCAAATATGGTCAATCCTGATCCAATGATAGCTGAATTATCAGCTTTAAGTGTTTTCTCAATGAACAAAACTGTTTATTATGAAAATAAAAAGATTTTTGATAATGAATTCACGGATATAATAGGGAACAAAAGTGTAGAAGCCATTGAAAAACACAACATTGACAATGCAGACAAAATGCCTGTATTGAAATTTGAAATCATCAAGTATTTACAGAAAATAGATGAATTCTCGACAATACCCGGAGAGATACTGAAATCCATTACAGATATAGTGACACCCCTCTTTTTCCCTAAAGGAGAAGAAATTGATAACATTGACAATCTTGATATCTCCAATTTTCATTATGTAGTTTGCTCTGGTGATGTTTTACTTAAAATAAATGATATCCCGGTGAAAACCTTTGGGAAAGAAAGCTTTGTAAGTTCCCTGGACTTTTTATTCGACTATGATGTTGAAATTAGCCTCTTTGCGGAGACCAATGTTCGCATTTACAAAATAGATTCAGCTAAATTTGCCGACATTCTGAGCTTTTACGATGAAATTCCATTCTCTGTATTAAATAATAGTTCACCAAATAAATTG
>JBNJFT010000013.1:0-23907 GCA_051747065.1 Bacteroidota bacterium
TATTTTTTTTGGCACTCAAAAGCAAATTAAAAAACCGGAGCAGATGAGCTGCCCCGGTTTTCGCATCAATTGAGGATACGGGTATTAGAGGGAGGAAAGATCTATTTCTTGATTTGTTGTCTCATCGCTTGTTACTTCTACACCACTTACTTTGCCCAGCGTTTCTACAAACTCTCCGTTATTGTATTTGGCTACAACCAGGTCATAAGTCATTGGTGCAAGCCAGTTTAGCTGATAGCCGTTTTCTTCTCCGGCCATGTCACTTGTTACTGCATTTGGGAATAAATTTTCTTCATATTCCTCTACGGTATCTGCTACTTCTGTTTCTGCAGAAGCATCATAAGTTCCGTCTTCATAGGCATAGACATTGTAGTCGCTTGCTGTGTCAGTAATGTTTGTTACATTTCCAACAATTTTTCCGGCTTCATTGTCTACAACTAGACGTATAGTTGGTTTTAAGATGTACTTCTCGGAATTCTTGGCGTTCACAACTGATTTTCTTACGTCAAAGTCAGCGGTTAACTGTACTTCGCCATTAGATGGTACTCTAAATGCACCGACAGCTTTGTAACCTGTTTGGCTGCCGCTTGGTACAAAAAGCTCTTCTTTGGTTCCATCATCAAATGTGATGTAAGATCCCGGATTTGACAGTGGTTCTTCACCGTCGTAAGTTGGAGCATCAAGCATGAATCGCAATTGATTGTACTGTCCGGCTTCCATTTCGAATGATCCTAACATCTCTGTCATGCCATCTGTAAGGTCGAGCAGATTAACCTTTTTTGTTTCATAAGCATCAAAACTTTCCCAACTGTTGTTTTGCTTATGATACTGAAGGTCAGTGATAGTAATGTTAACGCTATCTACTGATTCATTGTCAATTGGTGCATCGGTCAGTGCAAGGGATAATGTGCCCTTGTCTGTTGTTTTGTCGTCTTCTTCGCATGCCGTAAAGGCTAAGAATAATGCGAAAATGCTTAGTGCTATGATTCCTTTAATTTTCATAATTTCCTCGTTTTGGAATTTTGGGTTTATTGATTTATTTTCAACCCTAAGACGAAAAAATGTGAAGCAGGGTGGGAATGGATGTAAAAAAATTGAAAAAAATGTGGAGTGACGTTTGAAATCAAACAGTAATTGGGTGGCATTCAATGGGTTGAGGTGTCGAATTGATTGAGTGGTGAGCGATGAGTGAGTAGACTGATTTAGCCTGAATTATTCACAAAAAATGCATAAATTGAATTTATCAAGCTGTATTATAGAAACATAAAAATAGCGGTTATGAAATTAATAATGTCACGCCTATCGCTTCTTATATCGGACTCAATAAAAAGCTACCACAAACATTAGCATTGAAAAAGGAAAATAATTTTAAAAAACCATATTCAAATGAAAAAAACCATTTTTATTTTAATTACAGCTTTCGTTGTACTACTTGTTTTCACAGGTTGTGCAAACAACGAAGAAGTTCGTGGCTGCCTTGATGGCACGACTTATAATTTCTGGGGCGGACTTTGGCATGGAATTATCGCACCCATAGACTTTGTTCTTATGTTGTTCCGTGATGACATTACTGTTTATGCTCCCAATAACAATGGAGCATGGTATGCTTTTGGGTTTTTGATCGGCAGCGGCGGCTGGGGGTTTCTTGGCGGCAAAGGAGCACGAAACAGGAGAGGTAAGTAGATTATATTATTACATCCAGAATTAGCGGAAAATATTAAAATGTACATCAATTTGCTAATGAGAAAGCAGTAGGCAGTAGGCAGATGATCATTCAGCATGTCTGGTGTTAAGAAAATACATTTCGTAATACATAATATGGGAGTAATATGTTTATCCATTATGTGCTGCATATTCACTGCCTACTGCAGAGTGCTTGCTGCTTACTCATTAGCTAATTGATGGTCTTTATAAGGTTTGTCTCTAGTTCTGAAACTGCCAAATTAAAAGGGGCTATCTTGTCGACAGCCCCTTTTAGGTTTATTATTATTGCTTTACTATCTATAATCATTAATTACATTCCAGTCCATGCTTAATTTTGTATTCTGCATTTTCTTTATAATCACCATAAACAGCATTTTTATATGCCTCGCAGGCCTTTTCTTTATTGTCATTCCCTTCGTAAAATTCTCCTAACTTATAATAATACTGAGCCATATCCTCATCTGATTCATCATCTTTCATTTCTTCAATCGCCTTTTTCTCATATTTAATGGCTTCATCATAGTTTGAGAGTTGTCCATAACTCATTGCAAGATAATGCTTGATCTTTGGCGAACCATTGTATTTTACAGCAAGTTGAAGATTCTCTGCAGAGGTTTCATAATCCTTAGCTTTTAAAGCTTTAATTCCACGACTGGCATAAAATTTATATCCAATATCTTTTGCCGTTTTGACTGCTTTTTCCGTTTCTGTCCGTTCACCGGCTATTACTGCGGAATCGACTGCTTCTATAAGCTTATCGTCTTCTCCCATTTTCTTGAAAGTCTGAGCTTTTCTTACATAAGCCCACGGATAATCAGGATCTCTATCGATGGCTTCTTCAAAATTCTTTATTGCTTCTTCAAATATATTATCCGAAAGAAAATCTTTTCCTCTCTGGTAATACACTTTCGGAATGTTTCTTTTTGCCTTGGCTTTGTAATCTGACTGTTGATATTTTTCTGCAAGCTCAATGGCTTTGTCGTAGTGCTCTAACGACTTATCATATTCTCCTTCTTTCATTAAATCATTTGCATAATCCAAATGAGACTTCACAAGTTTCTTTTCAGCATCCACTCGCAATTCATCGGCATCTTCACCCAAATAGTTACTTGCCTCAATACACTTTGAAAAAGCTTCAATTGCTGCCGGATACTCACCAGCTCTTTTTTTCTGGTCTCCTTTTTTAATGCTGCTTGTGGCATCTTCCATTGTGTATTCCTGTCCAAAGGAATTGAATGAAAGGCCTATTAAAAAAATTCCCACAAGAAGCAAGCTTAACTTTGTTAATTTCCGATTCATAATTCTTGTCTATTTTAAGATTTAGGTTAACAAATTTGATTTTGGTTATAAAAATATAAATATCTGATAAATATAAAAACAAAATTCAAGCCAAATTAAAAAATTTTTGCAAAAAAAGACAAATATATCTTATTCCTTAGTTTATTCGTTTTAACCTGTAATATGTTTGTTCTTCCGTGAAAACAATATCAATTAAATTCACCACGATCATATTTACCAGAATTCGTTCTGCTTTATAGGGTGAAATCTTAGCTATTTTTCTAAACTTCGAAAATGTTATATATTCATTTTCCGAAAGATAGTGCAACAGTAATTTTTCTATGGGTGTATAATGGATATAGGTCCCGCGTTTTCGTTTCTTCTGTTTCCAAACTTTCAGTAAAATTTTGTTTGCAAGCAGATTTTGATCGTTTACTCTAATATATACTTTCCATCTTCCTAAATGATCCTTTGCAGAATATGTTTTATCAAGACTTTTCGGGATGGTAATTTCAAGAATTCTTTTTCCTTTTATATTCCACGTTTCAGTTAAAAATCGTATTTCAGGTTTGCAATGCAAATGGGCAGCAGATTCAACCATATAAAACTCTTCCTCTGTCTGGATGCCGGAAATCGTTCCATTATCCTTTACTCCGATCAATAATTTTCCCCCGTGGGTATTTGCAAAAGCTACCAACGACCTCGCTATCTTTGCCGAATTTGTTATGGAGTACTTAAAGTCAAGTGTTTCGTTTTCTCCTTGACGGATCAAGTCATATATGTAAGAACTCATCAATGGTTAAAATTAAAACTTCTTCAAGTTGTAAATAACCTCTCTTATTTATCCTATTTTCCTTTCTCTGCTTTCCAGAAAGATTCTCCTGTATGATTTTGATACCGCTTAATTATTGTACAACTTATTACTACTGCAATTATTACCGCAATCCTATTTCTTCAATGCTTCTGCCCCACTAACAACTTCAGATATTTCACTTGTTATGGCAGCTTGTCTTGCTTTATTATATGTCAATTGTAATTCTTTAATCAGATCTGTTGCGTTATCTGTTGCTTTATGCATTGCAGTCATTCGTGCTCCGTGTTCTGCAGCAGAAGATTCCAAAATTGCTTCATAAAACTGAATTCGAAGAATTTTCGGAATTAAATTCTTTGCTATCTCAACTTTGCCGGGTTCATATATATAATCAAAATGATTGTTTTCGCCACTCTCCTTCTCATTTTCCATGCTCATATCTATAGGCAGAAATTTTTCTTCTGTTAATAAATAAACTGCTGCATTTTTAAATTTATTGTAAATGATTTCTATTCTTTCAAACTCCTTATTCACAAATTTATCCATCAATGACTGAATTAAAGGAGCTGCCTCTTTAAACGTAGCCTTTTCTAAAATATCATCATTGGAGCCATAAACGTTGTAGCCTTTTGAACGGAAAAACTCAGAGCCCTTTCTGCCAATTGTATAAAAAAACAGCTCGCCGTTTTTTGCTTGTTCAGAATAGCGGCCATTCGCCAATTCTACGCCTTTTTTAATGGTGCTGGAGTTGAATGCCCCACATAAGCCTTTGTTTGAAGTAATAATAACCAACAAGACATTGCCATTATTTTCATTGGTTTCTCTAAGATACTCGGTCTCTATTTCATTATTTTCAATGCTTCTGGTAATATCCATTAAAATACCATATAATTTACCAGCGTAAGGTCGTAAATTGAGCGCTGCATCTTGCGCTTTTTTTAATTTGGCAGCAGCCACCATCTTCATCGCGCTCGTTATCTTTTGCGTAGATCTAACGGAAGCAATTCTTGTTCTAATTTCTTTAAGGCTGCTCATAGACAAATTTTTTATTCCTTAAACTCAATATTTTTAGGAAGTTTTGTAATTTTCTGCAACATCTTTTGCTACCTGCTCAACTTTTTTGGTTAACTCGTCTGTTAAAGTTCCTTCGCCCAAAGATTCCAACACATCGCCATGTTCAACCTCCAACTTTTCCAGAAATTCCTTTTCAAAATCCCTGACTTTGTCGACGGGAACTCCTTTTAGCAGTCCTTTTGTTCCACAATAAATAATTGCAACCTGTTTCCCGACAGGCATTGGTTTATATTGTCCTTGTTTAAGGATTTCCACGTTTCGCTCACCTTTACTCAATACTGCCTGAGTGGCCGGATCGAGATCGGAGCCGAATTTGGCAAAGGCTTCTAATTCTCTGTATTCAGCTTGGTCCAGTTTCAGCGTACCGGCTACTTTCTTCATTGATTTAATCTGTGCACTACCTCCTACCCTTGACACAGAAATTCCCACATTAATAGCCGGCCTTACACCCGCATTAAAAAGATCAGGGTCTAAAAATATCTGGCCATCTGTAATGGAAATCACATTTGTGGGAATATATGCTGAAATATCCCCGGCCTGAGTTTCAATTATCGGGAGAGCTGTTAACGATCCTCCTCCTTTGACTTTGGGTTTTAATGCCTTTGGAAGATCATTCATCTGACCGGCAATTTCATCCGACTCAATTATTTTTGCAGCTCTCTCCAGCAGACGGGAATGAAGATAAAACACATCACCGGGATAAGCCTCACGACCTGGTGGTCTTCTTAAAAGCAAAGAGACTTCACGATAAGCCACTGCCTGTTTTGAAAGGTCATCAAATACTAACAGGGCATCTCTTCCGGTATCTCTAAAGTATTCACCAATAGCTGCTCCTGCGAAAGGTGCATAAAACTGCTGGGCGGCCGGGTCAGATGCTGTTGCTGAAACAATTACAGTATAGTCCATTGCACCGTGCTCTTCCAGCGTTTTCGCAATATGTGCAACGTTAGACCTTTTTTGCCCCATTGCTACGTAAATGCAATATATGGGATCTCCTGCATCGTAAAATTTTTTCTGATTAATGATTGTATCAATGGCAATTGCTGTTTTCCCGGTTTGACGGTCTCCAATAATCAACTCTCTTTGTCCACGGCCAATTGGAATCATAGCATCGATAGCTTTTATCCCTGTCTGGACAGGTTGGTTTACGGGCTGACGATAAATAACACCCGGCGCTTTTCTTTCCAGTGGCAACTCGATTTTATCACCTTCAATTTCTCCCTTACCGTCAATAGGAAAGCCAAGTGTATTTACCACCCGGCCTAAAAGCCCTTCTCCCACTTCAAGGGAAGCAATGCGTTTGGTACGTTTAACTTTCTCGCCTTCCCTCACCTTATCAGAAGAACCCATCAAGACAGCACCTACGTTGTCCTGTTCAAGATTAAGGGCAATTCCCATAACGCCATTTTCAAACTCAATCAACTCATTATACTCTACATTAGATAAGCCATGAATTCGGGCAATACCATCACCTACCTGCAAAACGGTACCGACTTCTTCAAAGTCTGAATAGGTGTGTTCTTTGCCAAGTTGTTCTTTTAAAACTTTTGATACTTCTCCGGGTCTTATATCTGCCATTGTTCAAGTGTTTTTTCAAATACGATTATATAATCTGAAACTATATGCTAATTAACTAAATTATGCCTGATTTTATCAAGCTGTTTTCTGACGCTTGCATCAAGGAGTTTGTCATCAATTTGAATAATAAAGCCACCTATGAGTTCCGGATTCACCTTTTCCGTGAAAGTAATTTTGTTTGCCCGGAACGTGTCCTTTATATATTGTTTAATATCTGACCGTTCATCATCGCCAATTGCCATGGCGGTTGTAAGCTCAACGGTTTTAATTCCTTTATCTTCATTATAATAATCTGTGAAATCCCGAAATATATTCTGAAAATAAGCCTCCCTGTGATTCCTTGCTATTAAGAGAAGAAAATCCAGGATAATGGGATGCACTTTTTCCTGAAACAGCTCAATAAGGATATTAGCCTTTTGAGAAGAATATGTGACCGGGTGATTCAACGTGGTTAAGACATCCGAATGTTCATGAAAAACTGATTGAACAAAACGTATTTCTTCCATCGCCTGATCAAGCATTTCTTCTTCCCGGGCTTTCAGGAACAGGGCTTTTGCATATCTAGTGGCAATGAGGCTTTGATACATAAAACAAAATTTAGTTTATGTCAATATTTTCAACCAGCTTATGGATATAATCCCTCTGCTGTTTATCTTTTGAAAGTTTTTCCTTCAGCACATTTTCGGCAATATCTACGGATAATTCCGCAATTTGTTTCCTAATGTCCTCCCGTGCATCCTGCTTCTGCTTTTGAATTTTCTTCTGTGTCTCCTGAATCATTTTATCGGCTTCTTTCTTGGCTTCTTTTCTTGCTTCTTCAATGATATTCTTTCTTTGCTCCTGGGCTTCTTTTAGCATATTTGCCCTTTCGGTCTTTGCAAGGGCAATAATTCGCTCATTGCCAAACTCAATTTCTGCCAATTCTTTTTTCGCTTTTCTGGCCGCCTCCAACCTACCCTGAATGGTTTTTTCCCTTTCCTTTAATGCATTAAGTATCGGTTTCCATGCAAACACTCTCAAAATAAATAAAACAATACCAAAAGAGATTACCATCCAAAAAAGGAGTCCAAAATCTGGTTTAATTAGTTCCATAGGATTACATTTTTTAAAAGAAATACTTTACAGTTCAGCCAACCGCTGCAACTGTAAAGTATCTTTGTGCATTACACAAATAAAATCAGGAAACAAACTACAATAGCAAAAAAAGCTACACCTTCAATCAAAGCGGCTGAGACAATCATACTGGAACGAATGTCGCCGGCAGCTTCTGGTTGACGGGCAATTGACTCCAAGGCTATACCACCAATCTTACCAATTCCCCATGCCGCAGCAATTGCAGCTAAGGCAGCACCAAAACCAGCGCCTAGTTTTGCTATTGAGGCTCCAATAGCAGCTTGTAATAATACAGTTAAACTAATCATAATATATTTATTTTAATTTATAAAACATACTGAAGAACAGTCATTCTTCAGCTCCTACTGCCATACCAAAATAAATTGCCGATAATATGGTGAAAACATAAGCCTGTATAAAAGCCACCAATAATTCTAACATAGTAATGAATACAGAAAAGAAAACGGAAAAAACAGACACACCATATCCTGCGCTTGCATTCATGTTTCCAAAAATAAAAATCAAACTAAAAAAGCCTAATAAAACAATGTGCCCGGCTGAAATATTAGCAAAAAGACGGATCATCAATATAATAGGCTTGGTAAATATTCCAACAAACTCAATAATCGGAATTAATGGAAGAGGAAGTTTTAGCCACCAGGGAATTCCGGGTGGGTTTACTATTTCCTTCCAGTAATGTTTATTACCACTAATCTGGGTTACAAGAAAAGTAAACAATGCCAACGCCATTGTAACGGTAATATTCCCGGTTACATTTGCTCCCGCAGGAAAAATCGGTATTAAGCCCAACAAATTATTTATCAGAATAAAAAAGAAAATGGTCAAAAGAAACGGTGTGAAACGCTCATAGTGTTCTTCGCCAATACTATCTCTGGCAAGGTCATCACGTATAAACAATATTAAGGGCTCCATTAACGATTGAAATCCCTTTGGAGCTTTATTCGGCCTTCTTTTATATTTTTTTGCAATGGAAATAAACATCCATAACATAATAAAAATGCTGACAAAAATGGCTGCTACTGTCTTTGTAATGGATAAATCAACAGGCTTGTTTTCTTTAGTTTCACCATCAGGAGTGATTTCAACAATATCACCTTCGTGCTTGCCTTCTTGTGCTATTTTAAATTTTTTATAAGAAGAATGTCCATGATCAAACTTACTGGACATGAAACAAAAAAACCCCCTATCCTTGCTATATAAAATCACAGGTAGGGGAAGGCTTATTTCATGGCCATCGATTGTCACAATGTGCCAACTATAATGGTCAACGACGTGGTCGATGATCATTTCTCCGGGGTTAAAGCTTTCTTCTTCGGCGGGGGGATCACTTTTTGAGACGCTCGCTTTTTCCTCTCCGGAAGATGAAGAATATAGCAACTTCGGAAAAACAATCACTATAAAAATTATAAAAATAATGATATGTCGTAGTTTCTGATCCATAAGGTAGTTATTGGCTTATTACAAATGTAAGTAAAATTCTATCTCATTATACGTAATAAAAATAAAAAAGGCGGTGATTTAAATCAATCCCGCCTTAATTACAGATAAAATCAGTAATAAGATATGTTCCCGATAAGTTATTCTTATCAGATTACAATACCAAAATGGATTTACCCCGAATAATTCAAGAATTATTCCTGTCTCCGACAGCGACTAAGATTTACTAAAAATTTTTTCAAAAATTTAAGTTCATCTAAGTCGGGGTTAATACCGCATTGCGGTACAGGCTCTGTATTTAATTCATATTTATAAAAATTTATGAATAATACAGGTTACAATGCGCCACTAACCAGGAAGGTAGCCGCAAAAGCGATAATTGCGTATAGCTCCGGAAAAACGGCTAAGATCATTGTATTACCAAAAACATCGTGCCCGGAACCTATTCCGGCAATTCCGTTAGCTGTAACGCCGCCTTGCCATCTGGCTGACCACAGGCCTATAAAACCTAATGCGATCCCGGCTGCAAGAATGGAAACACCTTGGTACATCTGCATTCCTTCTGCAATAATATCGGGTAATTGGTTATGTATAATGAAGAAGCCTGCAAAACCATACAGTCCCTGTGTACCTGGCAAAGCACTTAACAACATATAACTACCAAAGGCATCCGGCCGTTTCTTTAAAGCTCCAATAGTGGCATTTCCGCCCTTTGCAACACCAATAGCACTACCTATTCCGGCAATCAACATAAGGGCTAATCCGGCATACGCTAAAATAACAGGTGCATTCATAATTTATTTCTCCTTTTTTTAATTTAACTTTTATGATGATTTTGTAAACGGTTTATATTTTTTTCCTCCACCGGAAAAACCGGCGTTTTTATAAAATTCGACAAATATTAAACGCATAGGATGAACAAAAGAACTAAGCGAAGATATCAGTAAATTGCCCAGATGGCCAAGTACCAGTATTAAAATGAAAAATACCGGCCCGACATAGGGAACATCTCCAAAAGTCAGCGCAATTTCATTGACAACAAATCCTAAAATGGCTGTTGAAATTCCAATTGCAAACAAACGGATATAAGATAACAGATCGCCGAAAACACCGGTTACCATATTATATGAATCCCATACGCCTTTACCAACGCGGGCAAAAACATTAATTTTTGGATCACTGAAGAAGAAGATTAAAATACCACTTAAAATCAGCACTCCGTAAAAATAGTTCTCAACTGCACTTGCGGCGAACCAACCTAATTTATCGCCTCCCATATATACAAGCAATGAAATTATTGCGATTATCCATCCGATGGTAGCCAATGCATAGACAAAACCCTGGAATTTTATCAGCCTGTAAGCTTTCAATGACATTCCAAAAAGAATTTGTACCATTCCCAAACCAAGGGATAGATTAAACAATTCCTGGCGCTCGAGAATGAGATCCTGAAACTGAGCCGCCCAGTTAAAGTCGGTTAGGCTCAAACCAAAAACGGTTCCCCCGACAATCCCCATTAAAACAGTGGCTATGCCAAGATATTGGGCCATTGTTAAATAGAGTTTCATCTGGGGCTTTGCCTTGGTATGCTTATAGAGCGTAACAGCGCCAAGAATAAGAATTCCATAGCCGGCATCACCCAGGCAAAAGCCAAAAAACAGCATGAAAAACGGGGCAAAAAATGGAGTTAAGTCAATTTCATGATAATGCGGAAGGTCAAACAATTTCTGTAAAGGCTCAAAAACCTTTGCAAACTTGTTGTTTTTCAGTTGAACAGGAACTTCCTTCGGATCTTCATTTTGAACCTCGCTTTCTATGTAAAGCACACTTTCTTTTCCCAGAAAATTTTTCAGCTCCTCTTCATTGTCTTGTGGAACCCAGCCTTCAAGTAGCATCACCTTATCATCAGCCTGCTTTTCCGAATTATGAAATGCCTGATTAAAATCGGTTTTCTCCTGGATGCGATTTCGTTCCTCCCGTAATACCTTCTGATACTTTACAGCGTAATCGTCAAAAAGTTGGTTGATCTCTTTGATTCTTTTCTCTTTTTCGTCATACTTTTTGTCTAGCTCGGAAAATGATTCAGCAGGCAGTTGGACTTCTTCAGCCTCAATATCGATTTCTTGTTCTCCTTCCTGAAGGATCACAAAATGAAGCATTCCGCTGATATTATTAATACGCTCAAGGTAATACTGGTTCTCCCAATCGCTGTCAAAATACTTTTCATTAACCACAAAAAACCTTGGCGTTAACCCCAACTCTTTTAGCTTCTGATTCATTTCATCGGTAAAATCCCCCCACGGCCTTGCTTTCTCAATGTCTTTCTTAAGTGTGGTCAAATCCTGCTCAATGCGATCAATTTCTTCCTGCATATTCTTTATGTCTTGCAAGATCTCCATTGGATCAACACCTCCTTCAACAGGATCTTCTTCCTGTGCCTTTTTATTCAGAAACCGAAGCGTATTATTGAGCTCTTTGATTTTTTCCAGCTCCTTCAGCGTTTCTTCATCGTATTCTTTAGCCTTTTCAGCAATATGCAGCACACCGATATCCTGCAAGTTTTGTAAAAAAGCTTCGTATTCTTTATGATAGATCAAAAAAGAATACCGTTTCATTGGGGTAATCATTGGGCAACCTCCCTGCTAATTTTGTTGCTGTCGTTTTTTAACTATCTTCTGAGCTGATTTGGAAAGGTTCTCCTGATCCTCCAGAAATCTCTTGATTTTCTGTATCGCATCCATATATCCGGGAATTTGAACCTTTTCGTAAAGATTCACCTTTTGAGTGGTCTTTTTTCTCGCATAGTCCAAAAGATCCATTTTTTTCTGGAAAACTTCTCTTTCAATGGCTATGTTAGCCAATGATTCCAGCAATTTAACACCTTTAAGAAACCAGCTCGGCTTATTAAAAATACTAAAATCTTTTATATCAAGAATAACATCTTCTAAGACAGGAGTTTTTGTTCCTGCAATTTTTTTAGAAGACAATTTCACGTCTTTTATAGTCACCAGGCCCTTTTCAAACTCGTTCCATAACCTGGCCATATTATCGTATTCCTTCAACTGCTTTTCAAGCTGTTCATCAAGTTCCGCCATTTTATTTTTTGCCTTTTTGACCTCAACCCGCAAAGCAGCTTCCTTGCTCTGCAGTGTAGGCAGGGCTCTCTGGCGAATGCTTAATTGCTTTTTAAGCCGTTGTTGTGAAACTTTATTATATTGAAATTTGATTGCCATAATCAGTAATCAGTTTATTCACCATCTTGTGGCCAGTATTTATCTACCAGGTCTTTCTTAACACTTACTTCTGAGCGCTTGAAATGCTTATTGAAAAGGCTCCAGGCTTTATCAAGCATCTGGTCAACTTCAATGTTTACGTCAATAGCCAACAATTCTTTGGAATAGTCCTTTGCAAAATTAAGCGCTCTTTCGTCATATTGCGTAAGATCGAAACCATTTTCCAGTTTGGTCCTGGCATTCGATGCATCGGCAAAAAGACGAATAGCAGCATTCATAACCTGCGGATGGTCTTCTCTTGTTTTCTTACCAATAACCAACTGCTTCAGCCTGGAAAGACTACGGAACGGGTCGACAATCACTTTACCAACGTCTGTATCTTTCCTGAGGAACAGCTGGCCTTCTGTAATATAACCAGTGTTGTCAGGAATTGCGTGTGTAATGTCTCCCCCGGAAAGCGTTGTTACAGCCACAATCGTAATAGAACCTCCTTCAGGAAATTGTACAGCTTTTTCGTATATCTTTGCCAAATCACTATAAAGCGAACCCGGCATACTGTCTTTTGAAGGTATCTGGTCCATTCGGTTTGAAACAATACTCAGAGCATCGGCATAAAGCGTCATGTCTGTAAGCAGAACAAGAACTTTCTGATTTTTCTCAATAGCGAAATGCTCCGCTGCAGTCAGGCACATATCTGGCACAAGCAACCGCTCCACAGACGGGTCTTCAGTCGTATTAACAAAACTAATAATGCGGTCAAGTGCACCGGCATTATCAAACACATTCTTATAATACAGATAATCGTCGTTTGTTAAACCCATTCCACCAAGGATAATTTTATCGGCCTGGGCACGAAGGGCTACCATGGACATTACCTGGTTATAAGGCTGGTCGGGATCTGCGAAAAACGGTATTTTTTGCCCGGTTACCAATGCGTTGTTCAGGTCAATTCCTGCGATACCGGTTGGTATAAACTCAGAAGGCTGCAATCTTCGAACGGGGTTAACTGTCGGGCCGCCAAGTTCTACTTCTTTTCCTTCGATTTCGGGGCGTCCGTCAATTGGTTCACCGTAAGCATTGAAAAATCTGCCGGAAAGTTCATCGCTTACCTTCAGGTTTGCTGACCTGCCAAAGAAAATAACTTCTGCATTAGTTGGAATGCCCTCAGTTCCGCCAAAAACCTGTAGCGTCACACTATCTTTTACAATCTTTACGACCTGAGCCATCCGGCCATTAACCAATGCTATTTCTTCGTTACCAACGCCTTCAGCTCTTAGCGAAATCGTTGCCTTGGTAACTTCTTCTATCTTTGTATAAACTTTTTGAAATGCTTGTGTTTCCATTATTGTGCCTTTCTTTCTTCAATAATTTGTTCGAATTCCTTTTCAAACTGATGGAACTTATCGGATTTAAATTCAGAATAGTTCATCTGCCTGAGCTGATCAATAACACGCTTGAAGTATTCGTTGACCTCTTCAAAATGCTCAAAATTGAAAGGTGTGTGATAAATCTTTATAACCTTATCAAGCATATATTTCTGCCTTTCTATGGAAGTTTGAGCATCAATTGGATCAAACGCATCCTGCTGAAGCACAACGAAATCAATCACTTCTGATTTCCAGAAGGTAATGTGGTAATCGACGGGAACACCGTCATCACCCAGAATGTTAATCTGCTCCGATGCCTCTCTTCCTCTTAACAGCACATCTTTAAGAAGCTGAATCTGAGCAGGCCATTCTTCATCTATATGTTTCTTCAAATACTCTTCAAGCTCGGGATATTCAAGATACTTTGAGTAACTATCAATCGGGTCAACCGCCGGATATCTCTTGCTGTCGGCACGATCCTGAGACAAGGCATAGAAACACCTTGCAGCTTTTTTAGTAGCCTCTGTTACCGGCTCTTTCAGGTTACCACCTGCCGGGGAAACTGTTCCGATAAATGTAATCGAACCGGTTTCGCCATTATTCAGGTACACATATCCTGCTCGTGAATAGAAATTCGATATAATCGCTGTCAAGTCCATCGGATAAGCATCCGGCCCGGGGAGTTCCTCCATTCGGTTGGACATCTCACGCAGCGCCTGTGCCCATCTTGAAGTTGAGTCAGCCAGCAAGAGGATTTTTAATCCCATCGCCCTGTAATATTCAGCAATAGTCATTGCCGTATAAACAGAAGCTTCACGTGCAGCAACCGGCATATTTGAAGTATTTGCAATAATGGTGGTTCTTTCCATCAATTTTCGCCCTGTTCGAGGATCTTCCAATTCAGGAAACTCGGTAAAAATCTCTACAACCTCATTCGCACGCTCACCGCAGGCAGCCATAATAATCATGTCAGCTTCTGCTTGTTTGGAAAGGGCGTGCTGTAGCACTGTTTTGCCACTACCGAATGGTCCTGGAATAAATCCTGTTCCACCCTCTCCAATCGGGTTAAGTGTATCAATAATTCGAATTCCTGTTTCCAGCAATTTAAAAGGCCTTGGCTTTTCCCGGTAATTTTTAATAGGAACTTTAACCGGCCATTGCTGAACCATGGTTACTTCAATCTCATTTTCGTCCTCATCCTGAATTGTGGCCATGACATCGTCAATGGTGTATTCACCTTCTTTAGCCACGGATTTAACCTTATATTTTCCTTTCAGTTTAAAAGGTACCATAATTTTGTGCGGCAACCAGTTCTCGGTTACTTCACCAATCCAGTCGCCTGCAACTACGGTATCGCCTTCTTTAGCAATAGGCTTAAACTCATATTTTTTCTCATGGTCCAGGGCATCAGTTTGGGCTCCTCGTTTAAGGAAAATTCCATCCATTCTATCCAGGTCGTTTTGCAAACCGTCGTAGTTTCTGGACAGAATCCCTGGCCCAAGATTTACTTCCAGCATGTGGCCGGTAAACTCTACAATGTCGCCAACCTTCAATCCACGGGTGCTCTCAAACGCCTGAATATAGGCGGTAGTTCCCATAATCTTGATGACCTCTGACATTAACTTACTGTCTTGCTGGACAATATAACAAATTTCGTTTTGTTGTACCGGGCCATCTGCTTCAACAACTATCAGGTTGGCAATAATGCCGGCAATTTTTCCTTTGGTAATATTATTTTCTTTGCTCATTGATTAAGAATTCTTTTGAAAATTCAAAACTCTCTTTTAACTCATCGACCAATTGTTTAAACATTTCTCTGCCTGTCTTCAAATCAAGTCCCATCCATCTGTACACCATCTGTAGCTTTAATGTATAGGCCAGAACGATTTCTGCAGAAAAATAATGAAACTGCGTGAGTTCATTAATGTGTTCCCATTTAAGCTGATCAAGGCTCTTTTCCCTGTTCAGCAAATCATCTTTTTCGGCGATATTGATGACAGGAGTTGCGTAATCCAGTTCTGCAGCAAGGCCAAAATCTTTGGCACTACTGGTTTTAATTGATTCAGACACAAAATTATCCCCGATAACCTCATCTTCAGGATCTTTGTCAAATTTTCGACAAGTTAGCCCTGTCAAAATATTTGTTGCATTTCTTTCAAAGGTGAACCAATCATGTAGAAATTGATTTCCTGATTGTAAGACGTAATCGTAAAACAGCTCAGTGAGGTAATTTTCCCATTGTTTTGCTGTTCTGCTTTTTGTATCCGCTTTATATTCGCTTATAAACCGATACATATATTCGGGTAAGATAGCCGCATCCTCCTCTTCTTCCAGTTCTTCCATGGAATAATTCCCAAGCTCATCAAATTCGTCGTATTTTTCCCTAAGGATATTCAACAAATTTTTGTGATCATAAGGAAGAAACATCATTTGAACAAACTGATAATCAGACGGCATCAATTCCTCTTTCAAGCTGTTTTTAAAATCAGCCAAAGAAAAATTCATCTCCGTCTCATCCAGGAGAAGATCAGACAAGCCTGCTATAAAGCAATAATAGTAATTTGTCTGGGCCATAATTATTTACCGCTTTTTTCATTTTGGCCAAAAAGCATCTCTACTGTTTTAGGCCTGAAATAGTTTTTAAAGAAGTTTTCAAAATCTTCCTCGGAAAAACTAATTTTGTAGGAACCATCCGCAGGGCCGATGGAAAATCCACCTTTCATCTTATCTGAAACATTAACGGTAATTTCAGCGTTAAGTTCTTTCGCCACTTTTGTTTCGAAATACTGTTTCAGTTCTTTTTGCATGTTCTGAGGAAGGACAACAGAAAGATCTACAGGTTCACCGGACTTAGGATCCCAGTTTTTGATGATGGTTTCAATAATCTTTTTAATAAATTCCTGATCACTCATTGCCTGTTTCGTAGGCTCTTTAATAACCTTTTTAGTGATCAGTTCTGAGATCTGCTTTTTCACCTCACGAAGTGTCTGGGTTGCTGCCATTTCAATTTCTGATTTGGCATTGTTTTTCAGATCTTCAGATTCCTTTTTTGCATTGCTAACAATCTCATCTGCTTCCTTTTGAGCATCGCTTTTTATCTTTTCTGCTTCCTTCTTAGCATCTTCCAGAATTTTATTAGCTTCTTCGTTAGCCTTTTCAACTCCTTCGTTGTAGAGTTTCTGTGTTAGTTCCTGAAGTTTACTTTCCATAATATTAACTTTAAAATAAGGATACAAATCTACACTATTACCATAATTTTACAAGGTAACTTTCTTAATTAATGAACAAAATAACTATTTGTAAGAATAAAATTCTACGATTTATAAACAATCTTGTTTTATAACTGCACCAAAAATAGAACTAAATTTTTTTCTGGCAAAAATTTACTGTTATTTTTTTAACATTGTTATTCAAATAACAGAGTTTCTCCTACAAAAGAAACAAAAAAATTTTTAAGCTTCTTTATTCGGGGTTTTCAAAACCCTCACGATATAAACTGTTTCAAATGCAGTATAAAACAAATAGTGTATAAGAAATGTTATCAGGAAAGGTACAGCCTGATCTGGGAAGACCAAGGCGTAGGCAGTAATTAAAACTAACAAACCTATAATCTTAATTCCGAATACCATCATAAATCGTGAAGCAAATTTACGCATATTTTGCTTCGAGGTTTTTATCAGGGCAATATGTATTGCAAAAGTAATCAGAAAAAACAAAACCGGAAGGAAAGCAAAAGGAGTATAAAAATTTTCAGAAAAGAAAAACACAAAAAGTATCACTCCGATAAAATAGACTATCCCGGTTAGCAAACCTAACCGCTTCAAATATGCATTATATTGCTGTATCATCATTTATTATTTAAAACGAATAAAATCTTTAATTGCAAAATAAATAGCTAAAACAACTCCTAGTATAGAACCCACAAGGGTAAAAAGCGGGAAACCAATTGAATCCACCAATTCATCAAGTTTTAATCCACCAAAAACAGCCAAAAAAATTATTGCCAACATCTGAAACCCAATGTGGGAGTATTTGGCATATTCCTTAAGCGGGTTTTGGCCCTTGGTCTTTGAAGTCTTTTGACTTTTTGTCCTTGTCTTTTTCTTTTTCTTTTGATTGAGTTGGTTGGGCATTCGATACAGTCTCCTCATTCATATTACAATTCCCGGTAAACACTGCGCCCGGCTCAATAGAAATCTTCTTAGTAACAATGTCCCCATAAATTCTTGCTGAAGAATTCAAAGAGAGCAATTCCTTTACTTTAATCTTTCCTTCTATCATACCGAGTATTTCGGAATTTTTGCAATCTACCTCTCCTTTGACTTTCCCTGTTTCACCAACAACAAGCTTTCCTTCGGTTATGATGTTTCCATTCAAAACTCCATCAATCCGCATGTCTCCGTTGGTGTTTATATCACCGGTGATTTCTGTTCCTACGCCAATTATATTAATTGCGTTGGAGTCATTTTCTGTGCCTACATTCTTTGCCATATTTTCATTTTTTTGTTGTTTAGACATAAAGCTCAATAAAATCATTATATTTATGCCAAACAAATATATAAAATTCAACCCATACAAACTTAGTTTAAAACAATTTATTTCAATAAACGCAATTTTAGAAAAACAAGTATTTTATTTAATTTTGCCTTCTAAAATAAAAAAATAAAAATAAAACCATGGACAGATTTAAACTTGTTAACCGGACCACAGGCTGGATTATTTTTCTTTTTGCAGCAGTTGTTTACCTATTAACGATTGAACCAACCGTAAGCTTCTGGGATTGCGGAGAATTTATAGCCTCAGGCTTTAAACTCCAGGTAGGGCATCCTCCCGGAGCACCAACCTTCATGTTGTTAACCAGGTTGGCTTCTCTTTTTACCGCTGATACTGCTGAAGTAGCCAAAATGACAAATAGTATGTCGGCTCTCGCCAGTGCTTTCACCATCCTTTTTCTTTATTGGTCCATTACTCACCTGGCAAAAAAAATATATTCTGTTGAAGAAAGCAGCGGCAATTTATGGGCTGTAATCGGTAGTGGAGTAGTAGGCGCATTAGCTTATACTTTTTCTGACACATTTTGGTTTTCAGCTGTAGAAAGTGAAGTTTATGCACTCTCTGCCATGGTAACAGCTATTGTTTTTTACGCAATTCTAAAATGGGAAAATGTTGCCGATCAAAAGCATTCAACTCGCTGGATCATATTGATTGCCTTTCTTATGGGCTTATCCATCGGAATTCACCTGCTTAACCTTCTCGCCATACCGGCAATTGTTTTCGTAATCTACTTTAGAAAATATAGGGTTAGCCGTAAAGGAATCATATCAGCACTATTGATATCTGTTGTGATACTCGGGTTTTTTATGTACCTGTTAATTCCAGGAGTAGTAAAAATAGCCTCCGGGTTTGAGCTGCTCTTCGTTAATAGCCTGGGTTTGCCCTTTCATTCAGGTACAATCTTTTTCATTATAGGAATCGGAGCCCTGCTCGGATGGGGAATATATCATACACACAAGAAAAAACAAGTCATTACAAATACCATTTTGCTTTCACTTACAGTTATTCTTATCGGCTATTCATCTTATGCTATGATAGTTATACGATCAGCGGCAGACCCGCCAATGGATGAAAATGATCCGGAAACTGTATTTTCGTTATACCATTATCTCAAACGCGAACAGTATGGCTCTTCTCCATTGCTATACGGCCAGTATTACAATGCCCCTGTAGTAGACAGTGAAGATCCCTACACTTATAAAAAGAAAAAAGACAAATATGTAAAAAGTTTTTCCCTTAATCCTGATTATGAATTTGACTCAAGGTTTACAACCTTCTTCCCCCGTATGTGGAGCCGTCAACAGAAACACGTGAAAGAATATAAAAAATGGGCAGATGTTGAAGGAAGAAAAGTGTCGGTTTCCGGAAGAGGAGGAGAACAGCAAACCAAACAAGTTCCAACTTTTGGAGAAAATCTGAAATTTTTCTTCAAATACCAGGTTGGGCACATGTACTTGCGTTATTTCATGTGGAATTTTGCGGGCAGGCAAAACGATATTCAGGGGCACGGGGAGCTGAACAAAGGAAACTGGCTCAGCGGCATTGACTTTATTGATGAAGCGCGGCTCGGGCCACAGGATAACCTGCCTTCGCACCTGGAAAACAACAAAGCACGAAACACCTATTACATGCTACCCTTGCTTCTTGGCCTGGTAGGATTATTCTTTCATTACAAAAAGCACCCAAATGATTTCTCGGTAATTCTATTGCTGTTCCTTTTCACAGGCCTGGCAATTGTAGTTTACCTGAATCAATATCCGCTTCAGCCACGCGAAAGAGATTATGCTTATGCAGGATCCTTTTATGCTTTCTCTGTCTGGATAGGCCTCGGGGTTTTAGCTCTTTATGACGCGTTAAAAACTAAAGCACCAAAAATAATCAGCGCAGCCGCGGCAATCCTCATTCCTCTTTTCTTAGTTCCGGGAATAATGGCTAAAGAAAACTGGGACGATCATGACCGCTCGAACAGATATGCCGCCAGGGATTTTGCGTACAACTACCTGAATTCCTGTGCTCCAAATGCAATTTTATTCACCCATGGGGATAATGACACTTTCCCGCTGTGGTATGCACAAGAAGTAGAAGGCGTAAGGACTGATGTACGAGTTGTGAATTTAAGCCTGCTTAATACAGACTGGTATATCAATCAAATGAAGAGAAAAGCATACGATTCAGAACCCGTCCCGTTCAGCTTGAAAGAAAATCAATATAAACAAGGAACGAGAGATCAACTTCCTGTTGTAAATCGCATAGATAAATATGTAGATGTTAAAAAACTTGTAGATTTTATTGGAAGTGACGACTCCCAAACACAGCTAAGCGCTCAGGGAAACACAAAAATTAACTACGTCCCGACAAATAAATATACCGTTCCTGTTGATTCTGCTAAAGTGGTGAACAATAACATTGTTTCAGAAGAAAATGCAGATCAGATTGTCTCTCAACTCAAATGGAAAATCAACAAGAACAACCTGGCTAAAAGCGAATTAATGATATTGGACCTTTTGGCAAATAATAATTGGGAAAGGCCAGTTTATTTTGTTTCTCCGAATGATGATACTAATTTAGGGCTGTCTGACTATCTGCAACTTGAAGGGTTTGCCTACCGGCTTGTACCGATAAAAACAAAAGCTGAGGATAGAATTAACGCCGGAAGAGTAGATTCGGATATTATGTATGAAAATTTGATGAAAGAATTCAAATGGGGAAATTTAAATGACCCTGATGTATACGTTGACCATACGACTAGAAGAACATCCCGGGTAATAAGAATTCGAAATAAATTTGCCCGGTTAGCTGATAAATTGAGTAAAGAAGGAGAACATGAAAAAGCTGTCGAAGTATTGGACAGGGGAATGGAATTAACACCTAACGAACAAATTCCATACAAATTCAGTATTCTTGAAGTCATCAAGGAATATTATGATGCTAACGCCAGAGAGAAAGCCTTAGAACTTGCTAAAGAAGTGGGTGAATTGTCTAAAGAGAAGATAGATTACTATTTCTCTCTGAAACAGCCTTATGCAAAATCGGTGGACAGAGATAAACAAATTGCGTTAAGTATAACTCAACGCTTGTCTCAAATAACCGGGGAAAATGGCCATCAGGAATATAGTGACGAATTAAAAGAAACTTTAAATAATTCACTTTCAAAAATGAGGCAATAGATTTATCAGGCAATTAGAGAGCTGGAAAAAATGCCTGAACAAAATAATATAAAATGCAGAATACAGAATTTAAGATGTATTCTGCATTTTTTTTCTTCTGTTCTATAGAAAGGCCGTATTATTTCCTATCTAAAATCTATTATCAAAAAATTTTATCGCTACTTTTGAAAATGATATAGATAAATTTTATTGTTTAAAACTTAATTATAAACAATAAATTGCGAATGGATGCGAAAAACAAAACAAGAATACTTCGTCGCTACAGAGAATTGAAAAAATAACAGGCTTTTTCTACAATATCTTTATAATCTATATCATTCATGCATCTAAAATGCTTTTTCGGGCACTTTCGGTAACCCAACTTTGAACAAGGCCTGCAACTTAATCCTTTAACTTCAAAAATTGAAGATAACGAATTAGAATAATACGGATACATGCCAAATTCCGGTACAGTATTGCCCCAGATTGAAATGAGTGGTTTTTTAAAAGCAGCAGCAACGTGCATTAATCCGGTATCCGGTGTAATCATGACTCTGGATTGCTGAACCAGTGATGCAGATTGGTTGATGGAAAACTGCCCGCAAGCATTGAAAACTCTTTCCGGGTGTTGTTCCTGAATTCTTTTTCCGAACGGGTAGTCATCTTTCCCCCCAAGTAATATAACAGGATGTTTAATTTCTGCTAATATGGAATTTATCTTTTCCTCTGTAAGCATTTTGGTGTTGTGATTAGCCCCCATAACAAATCCGATGTAATCGTTCCCTTTTAGTTCCGGCATTAAAGAAGACACATCAACATAGTCTTTCTCCGGAATAAAATAATCCAACCCTTTTCCATCGTCGTGAACATCAAAAACGCTAACACTATCATAATACCTGTCAACCAGATGTTTTCGGGGAAGTTTATCAATTTTAAAATTGACCAGAAGCCATTTTTGAAAATTCAACTTATCGAAAGAAAAAGAAACTATTTTCAAAGCTGATTTTACACGTGCCGTCCGTATATTTTTGTGAAGATCTATAATGTAATCAAACCTTTCTTGTTTCAGTATTTCCAGTTGATCTTTCAAATTGTCTTCTAAAACATGCAGTTTGTCGATATAAGGATTAGCTTCCAGAATTTCCTTAAATGCAGGCTTTGTAAAAAAATGCACTTCTGCATTTTCCACTTGCTGCTTTAATCCTCTTATGATTGGAGTTGTCAGAACAATATCGCCTATTGAACTGAATCTCAACACTAAAAATTTAATAGAATTCATGGATAATGGAATTTTTTGCGAAGGGACTGTAAACGCCAATAATTTATGTGGCTTCGGCCAGAATAACAGCCTTATTCCGTTGAACCTCAACCACACCACTTTCAATGTCAAAATATTTCACTGATCCTCCTGAGTCTTCGATCCGAATTTCGCCTTTTTCCAAGGTAGAAATTATTGGAGCGTGATATTGCAATATCGTAAATCGTCCCATACTCCCGGGGACTTGTATTAAAGAAACTTTCCCTTCAAAAAGGGTTGCATCAGGGGTTATGATTTCTAAATCCATGTGTTTATTTTTAAATTAACCCGATCGTTAACTTTGACTTTTTATTCGGTTTCAGCAAGTATTTTCTCGCCTTTTTCGATTGCCTCATCAATTGTTCCAACCATGCTGAAAGCTGATTCCGGATATTTATCCACCTCTCCGTTTAAAATCATTTTAAAACCTTTAATTGTATCTTTTATATCAACAAAAACACCTGGCTTACCGGTAAATTGTTCAGCAACATGGAAAGGCTGCGAAAGAAACTTCTGAACTCTTCTTGCTCTGTGAACAGTTTTTTTATCCTCTTCAGATAATTCATCCATACCCAGAATTGCTATAATATCCTGCAATTCACTATTTCGCTGCAAGATTTCCTTTACTTGCTGTGCAACATTGTAATGTTCATCACCAACAATTTCGGGACTCAGAATTCGTGAAGTAGAATCTAAAGGATCCACAGCCGGGTAAACGCCAAGTTCAGAAATTCTTCTGCTTAAAACCGTTGTAGCATCAAGGTGAGTAAAAGTAGTTGCCGGAGCAGGATCAGTCAAATCATCGGCAGGTACATAAACAGCCTGTACCGAAGTGATAGATCCATGTTTCGTTGAAGTAATCCGTTCCTGCATCTCACCCATTTCACTTGCCAGGGTTGGTTGATAGCCTACGGCGGATGGCATTCTTCCAAGTAAAGCAGAAACTTCTGAGCCGGCTTGAGTAAAACGGAAAACGTTATCTACAAAAAACAAAATATCTCTTCCTTCACCACCTTCCTTAAGACCTTCGTCACGGAATGATTCTGCAAGGGTCAGGCCCGAAAGCGCTACCGTTGCACGTGCTCCGGGCGGTTCATTCATCTGGCCGAAAACAAGGCTCGCTTGTGATTCATTCAAGGCTTTTTCATCAACCTTTGACAAATCCCAACCTCCTTCTTCCATGCTTTTTTGAAACTCCTCTCCGTATCTAATCACTCCAGACTCAATCATCTCTCTGAGAAGATCATTTCCTTCACGCGTTCGTTCTCCTACGCCTGAAAAAACGGTTAAACCC
>JBNJFT010000014.1:0-22991 GCA_051747065.1 Bacteroidota bacterium
TAGAAAAGATGATGACGTTAGGAAACCAAAGAGGGAGAATCATCGGGGTATTTAAAGACTTCAACTACAATACCATTCATCATAAAATTGATCCATTGATATTAATTCTGGATAAAAATAAATCCCGAGGGATATTTGCTCGGATCAAACCCGGTAAAACGAAAGCTGCTTTGGGGCACATTAAATCTGTTTGGCAAAGCATTGAACAAGAACAACTTTTTAATTTTCATTTTATAGATAATTTGTTAGAAAGCAGGTATCGAACTGAACAACAGACAGCCACACTTTTTAAATACTTCAGCATATTGGCAATATTGATTTCATGCCTGGGATTATTTGGTTTAGCATCGTTTATGACAGAGCAACGACAGAAAGAAATCGGCATACGTAAAGTCATGGGTTCGAAAGTCGGGCAACTTGTTCTGCTGCTTACCAGGGAGTTTACAAAATGGGTGTTCATTGCCGGACTCATAGGCTTGCCCATAGGATATTATGTTATGGAAAGATGGCTGCAGGGTTTTCATTACCGAATCGAACCGGGAATCATTGTCTTTATTGTTGCGATGCTCACTGCTTTGGTTATAGCAGGACTCACAGTAAGTTTTCAAACCTACAAGGCTTCAGTCAAAAATCCTGTAGACACGCTCAGGGATGAGTAAGGGAACAAGAACATACATTCTATATGCTAAAGTTTAAATCTTAATAAATCTCTTATAAGAAAGCAATAAAATCGAAACAAATTATTAGTTCAGCTTTAACCTACTAAACGTGTCGAGTGAGAAAACAAAACAAGCTCACGGCTGTAACCCAGGCTATCGTTCACCGGCGACACCAAACCTCCTTCGGACAAACTCATTTGTCGCGACTAGAAAGAGGTTGGAAAAACGGCAAAGCAGTCAAGGTAAGTTCCCTGGTAGAGATACAACTCGCGGCCACTTCTTCCGCCTGGTGAAAACGAGTAAAAAGGAATTTTTGGATCCTCATTCAGCATAGTTCCTGCAAATAACCGGAAATCCAATCCATTATCCTGTCCATGGTAACTTAGTCTGTAATTGAATTCAACCGAAGTTTTTTGATATGATTGCCCGGATTCAAAACGTGCCTGCAGAGTAAACGGATTAATGATACTGTTCCTCTCTAACCGGTAACCAAACCGGACATAAGAATTTATTTCTGCTTTCTCCTGAAGTTCAATCTGATAAAGGCTGGAGGCTGCAATGTAATTCCCGGATACTTGTTGGGTAAACGGGTTGCTTCTGTTTCGGTTTCTGAAATACAAATCAACACCGGTTTTTTGAATATTGTTGTTCATTCTGGAAATTTCGGGCATTTCATATCCAGGATCAATTTTACACAACAAAATGATATAGTATATTTAGGCAGGCAGGGCAACTGAATATCAATAAAAAATATTATTTTTGAATTGGAAAACCTTTGAATAGATGTAAAATATAATCACCAAAATAGAAGATATGTTAGACACACTGATTTATGTACTGATAGTTTTGTCGCTTATCCTTTGGATATGGGCATTGATCGATATCGCAGGCCTTCGGTTTAAGGCCCCGGTAATGAAAACATTATGGGTGTTTGCGATTTTATTGTTCCCTGTTTTAGCCCCGCTGTTTTATTTTCAGTTGAAAAAGAAATTTGTTGTAGAAAAAAAGATTGAAAAATGCCACGATTAACGAAAGAAACCAAAAAGCAAATCAAGAACCTTCCAAAGGAAGAACTGCAGGAAATTGTATTCAAACTCGCCTCCAAAAATAAAATAGCTTATGAGTATATACAGATAAATTATCTTGATGAAAGCAAGGGTGAGCAGGAATTATTCGA
This sequence comes from Bacteroidota bacterium, assembly GCA_051747065.1. Lineage (GTDB taxonomy): Bacteria > Bacteroidota > Bacteroidia > Bacteroidales > UBA12077 > JAGXLC01. The sequence goes on from JBNJFT010000014.1 coordinate 1,837, forward strand.
GAAAACAAAAGATGAAATAGATACCCTGAGGTTTAAGGGGTACAAGGGATTTTCAGATCAATTGCAGGCAGCGAATATGTTGGCAGCCTGCATCAAACGCATAAATGAGTTTAAAGAAATTTCCAGCAATAAATCCATGGAAGCAGACCTGCTCCTGTATGTCCTTGAAATATCTTTTTCCTTTCCGGATGATTTTTTCGGCACATGCTTCACAAAATTTGATTTCAAAGTGGGGCAAATCCTAAAAAGATTAATGACCCTGGTTACCAAAAAAATGAATAAAGATTACAGGGCTGACTACGAAGATAATATCAATGAATACCTAAAAAGACTGCATCAAACATCAAATCACATCGATTTAATCTATAATTTACCGGAAGCTATATAAGAAAATTTGCATGTTTTATCGCAACATAGATGCAAGCAAAGTTCCTGACAAAACATTTTCAAAAAACAACAATCCCCTGACAAAATCATTTTGATTGTCAGGGGATTGTTTAATTTTGTTGAGGTCGCGGGCGGATTCGAACCGCCGTAACCGGTTTTGCAGACCGGTGCCTAAGCCCCTCGGCCACGCGACCCTTTAATCGGATTGCAAAGATATAAAAATTCTTTAGAGATTGGAAAAACTATGGTAAATTCTTTCCTCTTTCGTTTTCCACTGCAATTCGCTTCTTTTTATTCTTCCATAAATAAATTACTTTTGGGTTATTCAATCTTCAATGATTATAATTATAATTTTAATTTTCATTGTTTAAGAACGTTTACAAACCATCAGTTTATGCAAAAAACTATACATAAAAGATTACCTCTCTGGCGCTTTGATCATTTCTCAAAATTCAGCTCCATTATCCATTACATATCAGGAAGAGAAGGCGGAATAAGTGACGGTAATTTTGAATCATTAAATCTAAGCTTTTCTGTAAGCGATGAAAAGAAGAATGTACAGGAGAATCGAAAGCGACTGGCTGATGAACTGCAAATCGGCCCGGAAACTCTTTTATTTCCATGGCAAACCCACAGCGGCAATATAAAAATAATAGTAAACCCTGAAGAGAAAAGAGACAATTTAGGCGGCACTGACGGAATTATCACTAACCTTCCGGGCCTCTGCATTTCTGTACTCACGGCAGATTGCGTCCCAATTACATTTTATGACCCTTCCAAGCAAGTCATTGGCGTGGTACATTCAGGATGGCGGGGCACAGTCAAAGGTATTGCAGGAAAAATGGCTCAAACTTTTATTTCGGAATTTAACAGCAAACCTTCCGATATACTGGTTGGCATAGGCCCTTCTATCGGCCCCGATACCTATGAAGTTGGAAAAAATGTAATCGATGAAGTGAAAAACACTTTTGGAAAAGAGGCTGAGCTTATTTTGCAGGAAGAGAAGAAAAACAAAGCCTATCTGAACTTATGGAAAGCCAATCGCATCCTGTTGGAACACGCGGGAATTCCTTCTGAAAATATTGAGACGGCCTACATCTGCACATATACTGACCAGGAATATTTCTTTTCAGCCCGCAGATTAGGAAAAGACTGTGGAAGGTATGGCGCAGGTATCATGTTGAAAGAGAATTAGTTGACAGCTGTCGTAGCAGAAGGCACTCGGCAGAAAGCAGTCGGCAGCGAAGTCTGCAGTTGATTGTTAATCTTCAATTGTGGAAATGACAGGGAAGCGGAATTACAAATCCGTTTAGCCACTTTCAGAAGTAGAGATATACTTTGAAAAAATAAGTTTTTAGCATAAAGAAAATCGAAGTTGACTGAGTTAATTAAGTAAATTGAGTTGATTAAGTAGGCACATTCAGAAGTACAGGGATTATGTTATGTTTAACCCTTTTTTATTCCCTTTGGTTCCTGTAAACGGGATAAGATATGAGATTGCTCCTTTTCCGTAGTAAAACTACGAAGGAGAAGCTTCGCCAAGTTGCCAACCAAACAAAAAGGTAACCAAAAAGTTACGGTTGGAATAAAATTTTCATTTGGATAAAGTTTAATATGATTAAATTAACTTTTGCTTAATCGGCGCGCAGGCCAGGCAATTTTGGAAACAGTACAAAGGGCTCGGTGTAATTTGCAATTCCACCGCTATGAGACTATCCTAAAAACCAACTATTCTAATACAAATAACAGAAGGCAATAAAAAAGCGCAGGCAAAGCCTACGCTTAAATAATTATAGCATCCTTTATATTACTTTCACTTTTATTCGTAGTTTTTCAATACATCCAGTACAAAATCGATATCTGCTTTTGTATGAGATGCTGAAATCTGGAAACGAATTTCTTCGTCGCCTTTGGGTACTACCGGGTAATTCAATCCGGTGGCGAGGATTCCGTTTTTATTCAAATACTGAACCATCTTACTGGTTTTCTGAGAATCTCTCACCATAAGCGGAACTACAGGATGATCTCCTTCGATAGTTTCAAAACCGGCATCAACAAGGCCTTTATCAAAACGTTTTGTCATCTCTTTCAAATGACTGAGAATTTCTTTTCCCTCGTTAGAATCGGCAATTTCCAGTGCCTTGATTGCTGCTACTGATTCTGAAACGGTGATTGGATTGGAATATACATAAGTGGGAGCTTTTTCGCGCAAATACTTTACCACATCTGAAGAGGAAACAACATAGCCGCCATTTACTCCGAAAGCTTTTCCTAAGGTTCCCACCAGAATATCAACTTTTGTGTTAACATATTCTTCTGTTCCCCTGCCGGTTTCACCAAAGGCGCCTACACCATGCGAATCATCAACAATAGAAATAACGCCTTCTTCAAATTTATCGTTATATTTCTCGCATATTTCCACCAATTTATCCAATGGAGCATGGTCGCCGCGCATACTAAAAATACCGTCAGTAATGACAAGAGCCCTTTTGCCCTTTCCAACACTTTTTTCAAGCGCCTGCTCTAATTCTGCCATGTTATTATGGCTATATATCTCTTTTGCAACAGGCTTCCCTAATCTAATTGCATTGATGATACAATTGTGATTTAATTCATCACTGATTAGAACAGTTTCCTTGGTAGTAAGCGGATAAATAACTCCTAAACTTGTTGCATAGGCAGAGCTAAAGATCATCCCCTCTTCTCTGCCGTGAAAATCTGCCAGTTTCTTTTCAAGATCAACATGCGCCTTGAACGTTCCGTTGATAAATCGAACAGCTCCGGGGCCAACACCAAAATCTTTAGCAGCCTTTTCTTCTGCTTTGATCATATCTTTACGTAAGGACAATCCCAGGTAAGAATTGGAATTCATCCGAATAAATTCCTGATCTCCATAGCCTTCTAACAAATAGCGCGGGCCTTTCCCTTTTTTGGGCCGTATAACTTTCGTAATAACTTTTTCTTCACCCTTAGCTCGCCCACTTTCTTCGAGTTCCTTAACTTCTTGGGAAAGAGCTTTGTTTAACATATTTAATGACATAAAACCTCCTTTTATCTTAATTTTTGTTTATCACATTATCTTGTATGAGTAATCTTTTACCTGTACATCAACAGGGTTGTAAATTTATTAAATAATTTTCAATGAAAGACTTCATCGAGGCTATTTTTAAACACATCACGTGAGGGATTGCTTTCGGGCTCAATGTGCGTGACTAATGGTAATGTCTCTTTCAATCAGGAATTTCAAAAACACCAATAGCTCTTCCTGCTTATTTACTATGTTGTAAATCACTTTAAAAAATTGCCGTTTTTTTTATCTTAGCGTCAAATTATGAATAAAAAAACTAAAACATACTAATAATGAAGAAAGTACTTATCATTGGAGCAGCCGGCCAAATAGGAACCGATCTTACCGTTGAATTAAGAAACCGCCTGGGCGGAGATAATGTAGTTGCAACCGACATCAAATTAGCTTCCGAGGAAGTTATGCAGGGAGGACCATTTGAAAACCTCGATGCAATGAGTGAAAAGCAACTAAAAGACATTATAGAAAAGTACAAAATCACAGAGATTTACCACCTTGCCGCAATTCTTTCAGGCAATGCAGAAAAAAATCCTAAATGGGCGTGGGATTTGAACATGAACAGTTTATTCAATGTGCTGGATGTTTCAAAAGAGAAAGGAATTTCCGAAATTTTCTGGCCCAGCTCAATGGGCGCTTTTGGGCCGTCTACCCCGGAATGGGACACGCCGCAGGTTACGATAATGGAACCTACTACAGTTTACGGAATAAGCAAATTAGCAGGAGAACGATGGGTAGAGTATTACCACAAAAAATACGACATGGATATCCGCAGTTTAAGATACCCGGGATTGATAAGCTGGAAAACTGAAGCCGGCGGCGGGACAACAGATTATGCTGTGGAAATTTTTTATGAAGCACTGAAATGCGGAAAATATGAGTGTTTCCTTTCTAAAGACATGGCGCTTCCGATGATGTATATGGACGATGCGGTAGAAGCAACCATTCAGTTAATGGACGCTCCTGCTGAAAATGTAAAGGTTCGCTCCAGTTACAATCTTGGCGGAATAAGTTTTACGCCAGAGGAGCTTGCTAACGAACTCAAGAAATACATTCCCGAACTGGAAGTAACTTATAAACCAGATTTCAGGCAGGAAATCGCTGAATCATGGCCAAGGAGAATCAGCGATGAAGCCGCTCAGGAAGACTGGGGATGGAAACAGCAGTACGACCTGGAGAAAATGGTTAAGGATATGACTCAGCATATTAGGGAAAAATTAGGGAAGTAGAATTGTTATGGATACCTTATTTGGTAGACGCTAATATTAAAATGACCATCAATTTGAAAGTGAGTAAGCAGTAGGCAGTCTGCAGCAAGCAGTGAGAATATGCAACATATAAGGGAAAAAAGCCTTATTAAATTTGATGTCACTTCTGAAATTATTATCAAAAAAAAGCCGGAATTCAAATGAACTCCGGCTTTTTTTGCCTTATAGGAAACATTTTCAGGCTATCCGCATTTTGAATAGCCACAATCCTGGCAAATCAAGCAGCCTTCCTGATATATAAGAGTTTCAGACTCGCAATTGTCACATTTTGTTCCTTTTCTTGCCTTTGTCCCGTCTGGAATGTATCGCTTCAAAGCTCTTTCCACACCTATTTTCCAGGTATTTATATTTTCATTGTTTAGCCTGAGTGAAGAAACGAGATTAACTACGTCTGGCAGTGGCATTCCATGGCGGAGTACTCCGGAAATTAATTTTGCATAATTCCAGAATTCTTTGTTGAACATGTGTGAAATTCCGCCCAATGTGTTATCGTAGCCAAATTTATCGGTATACTGAAAATCATAACGGCTTTTGCCTTGTTCTTTTTTCACCTTGATAATCCGGCCTTTTGTTACAGATTTTGGTATAGGTAGAACTTCTTCATCAGCTAAACCGGTGAATATCTCGTATGGCCGTCCGTCTTTCAGGCCAACAAATGAGATCCAGTCTTCTTCGCCATTTTTAAAGCGGATAACTTCAGCATCAAGAATTCTTGGGCGTTTAATGCTTTGCTCCTCTTCTTTTTTGTCTTTATTTGACAGCAGCACGCCTGCCCGCGAACCTTCTCTGTACACAGTAACACCTTTACATCCACTTTTCCATGCTGTAACGTAAAGTTCATCAACCAGTTCTTCGGTAGCTTTCTCAGGTAAATTGATGGTTACACTGATGGAATGATCTACCCATTTTTGAATCCTGCCTTGCATTTTCACCTTGCTGACCCAGTCTACATCTGTTGAAGAAGCTTTGTAGTAAGGAGATTGCGCAACTAATTCATCTATTTTCTCATCGTTGTATTCTTTTACCTCTTTGGGATCATATCCCTTAGTAACTAACCAATCCATAAATTTGTGATGAAAGACATTGTATTCTTCCCAGGAATCTCCTGTTTCATCAACATAAGATATTTTTGATTCACTATCACTTGGATTTACTTTTCTTCTTCTTTTATAAACAGGCATAAACACCGGCTCAATTCCCGAGCTGGTCTGAGTCATCAGACTAGTTGTTCCGGTCGGGGCAATTGTTAATAAAGAAATATTCCTGCGCCCAAATTTTGTCATATCCTCATATAGCTGAGCATCTTGTTCTTTCAGGCGATTTATCAAGGGATTGTCTTTTTCTTTTTCAGCCTCAAAAATATCAAACGGGCCACGTTCCTTTGCCATCTCAACTGAAGACCGATATGCTTCAATGGCTATGGTTTTATGAATTTCCTCTGAAAAATCAACAGCATTTTCACTTCCATAACGCAAACCCAAGGCAGCAAGCATATCGCCCTCTGCTGTAATTCCAACACCTGTTCTGCGCCCTTCCATAGCTTTATGTCGTATATTTTTCCATAAGTTGTGTTCTACTCGCTTAACTTCATAGTCCTCAGGATCATTTTCAATTTTTTTGATGATCGCATCAATTTTTTCTACTTCAATATCAATAATATCGTCCATTATGCGCTGTGCGTACTGAACGTGTTTTTTAAATTTTTCAAAATTAAATTTGGCATCTTCTTTAAACGGCTGTTCTACATAATTGAATAAATTGATGGCCAGCAGCCTGCAGCTGTCGTAGGGACACAAAGGTATTTCCCCGCACGGGTTTGTGGAAACTGTTCTATAGCCTTTATCAGCATAAGAATCTGCTACTGATTCGTCAATAACCGTATCCCAGAACAAAATACCGGGTTCAGCTGATTTCCAGGCATTGTGAACAATTTTTTCCCAAAGTTTTCGGGCATCGATGGTTTGTTTGAATGAAGGATTATCTGAATTAACGGGATATTGTTGTTGGTAAGGTTTATTGTTGACTACGGCATCCATAAACTCATGATCAATCTTCACGGAGACGTTTGCTCCTGTGACTTTTCCAGAATCCATTTTCGCATCGATAAAACTTTCTGCATCCGGGTGTTTTATTGAAATAGACAGCATAAGCGCGCCTCTTCTTCCATCCTGAGCCACTTCTCTGGTAGAATTTGAAAACCTCTCCATAAAAGGAACAATGCCTGTAGAAGTAAGTGCGCTATTAAAAACCGGGCTTCCGGATGGCCTGATATGTGACAAATCATGTCCAACACCGCCACGCCGTTTCATAAGCTGAACCTGTTCCTGATCGACCTTCATTATTCCGCCATAAGAATCTGCCGGCCCTTTATTTCCAATAACAAAACAGTTGGATAACGAGGCAATCTGGTATTCATTTCCGATTCCTGTCATTGGGCCACCCTGTGGAACAATATATTTAAAATCTCTCAATAACTCATATATCTCATCCTCTGTCATCGGATTCGGATATTTGTTTTCGATTCTGGCTATTTCACCTGCCAGTCGCCGGTGCATTTCATCCGGGTTTTTCTCAAACAAGTTCCCGTAGGAATCCTTCAATGCGTATTTATTAGCCCATACTCTGGCAGCTAATTCATCGCCATTAAAATACTCCAGGGAACTTTTAAAGGCTTCATCAAAAGTGTACGTCTGAGCCTTTTGATTAGCCGCTGCTGTGTCCTGTTTTTTCTGATCCGTAGTTTTTCCTTTTATGTACATTTTATATCAATTTTTTAATAACAAAGTAGTTAGTAATTTTTTCTGTCGAAAGTGTGTTATTGCAAGTTAGGAATTGTATCTATATCATCAAACAGCTAACCTTCCGTTTTTATTAACATTTATTCCAAGTTTTCAACCTTTTTTCTATTCACTGAAATACTGGTACTTAACCCAAGAAACCTGACTTGACAATCTTTAAAACAAATGTTCATTTTTTCATTAAATATTTATCAACAATATATTTTAACTTCCCGCAAAACACCCGAATATTCGGCACATACAAATATCTATCAGCAATAAAATCCATCCCAGTTCTGAACCATACATACCTGCCTCTTCACTCCAGCAGTCAACTTATTGCTGATAAAAAAAGGAAGAAATCCGATCAACCTAAACAAACTGTTGATTAATCTGCTCTGCCAGCTCCGTAATTTTTAAATTAAATGCGTCGAAAACTATATTTGCCTGGTTATAAAAAGGTTCCCGTTCACCAAGCTTTTTCTTAATATATTCAACAATTTCATCTTCGGTTTTATTTTGCAATAACGGTCTGCTTTTTTTTGCATGTTTTAGCCTATAAAACAACTGGCCGGTATTCATCTTAAGATATACAGTCAAACCGCGTTGATTCATATACTCCATGTTCCCGTCATGACATGGCAAACCGCCACCTGTGGCTATCACATAATTTCCACTGTTTTCGGGCAAACTCCGTAGATATTTATTTTCAAGTTGCCGAAAATAAGCCTCACCCATATTCTGAAATATTTCCTCAATGGCCGTGTCCTCACCTTTCTGGATCATCTCATCCACATCCAGAAAGCCGTAATTGAGTTTGTTCGCCAGCTTTTTTCCGACGGTACTTTTTCCGCTTCCCATAAAACCAATGAGAAAAATTTGCATTACCATTAAAATTATAATTATCTAAAATTCAAGGCTCATCTGAGATTGATCATCTCCTGCCTCTCCATCGTCTCCATCATCTCCATTTGCTCCATTTGCTTCTTCCTCACCATTATTCGTCTTATTTGCTTGATTCTCTTCCTTCTCATGCTCTTCTTCAGGAAGTGGATCCAACACATGGATTTTTTTCAACTCTCCGTCAGTTAATCGCTTTCCTCTGGCTTTATAGCCCTTTGGAGCGATAAATTCCTTCACATTGATCAATTTGTTTTCTCTTTTCTTATTCTTTCCGCCAAATTCAAGTTCCAGTCTTGGATACTTTTCCTCAAAGAAATGAACCAGTCTGTTGTTTTCATTTTCTCCGATGAAGCTGAATTCCTTGATTCCATATTCAAAACTAAAGCGTTTAATATAGTAGTAACCAAGATCTGCATCAAAATATACTGCTGAATATATCTTGTTTTTATCAAATTTAGCTATGTATTTGACATTATCTTCGTAATGGTTGGCCAAATCAAACGAGGTGAATTTAAACGTTCCGTCTTTTGTTACTACCAATATTTTATCATCTTCTAAGAATTCACCCAGGTACTCGCCCTGACCTTCTGTATTTAAACGAAGAATACTATGATCAAACCAAATTTTCTGTCCTCCGAGAGTAGGTACACCTTCTTCTTTGACAGATATTTTATGTATTGCATGTCTTGTAAAAATATTGCCCTGGGCACCTCTTCCTTTAACTGCCAACTCACTAAAATCCAGTTCAAGTATTCGCTTTTTCAATCTTGGTTTCGGATGCAGATATACTTTGAGTACCTCTGCTTCTCCGTTTGGATTTGCGCTGAAATGCAATATCTTCGAACCCTCTGTCCCTTTTGTAAGATCATATTCCCTGTCCCGGGTAATCCCGACAATCGGGCATCGCTTCATCATAATGTTTCCGTTATACCCATCGCGATAAAGCAAGTTGTAAATTGTTCTGTCATCATTTCGTTTAAACACCTGAACATGAATGATATCTTCACCTACAAAAAGTTTTTCATCCACTTTTGAAATAATGTATTTCCCGTTTCTTCTGAAGGCAATGATTTCATCGATATCAGAACAATCGCAAACGTATTCGGCTTTTTTAAGCCCGGTTCCTACAAATCCATCTTTTCTGTTGACATAAAGCTTCTGATTAGGAACAACAACGTTTGTAGCCTCTATAGTTTCAAGATTACGAATTTCTGTTCTGCGCTTTCTGTCTTTTCCATATTTCTTTTTAATGGACTTGAAAAAGTCAATGGCATATTGAGTTAAGTTTTTCAATTTTGTATTGACTTCGTCAATTTCGCTTTCAAGAGATTTGATATATTCATCAGCCTTTTTAGTGTCGTATTTGGATATACGCTTAATTCTAATCTCTGTAAGCTTTGTTATATCTTCCCGTGTAACCTCTCTCACCAGAAGCTTTTTAAAAGGTTCCAATCCTTTATCAATCGTTTCAATAATTTCTTCCCAGGTTTCACATTCTTCTATATCATTGTAAATTTTATTTTCAATGAATATTTTCTCTAATGAAGAAAGGTGCCAGGCTTCTTGCAATTCGTTTTTCTTAATTTCCAGTTCCTGGCGAAGAAGCTCCTGTGTATTATCGGTGGAAATTCTAAGCATTTCGCTAACTCCCATAAACCTTGGCTTGTAATCATCAATGACACAAGCATTGGGAGAAATTGAAATTTCACAGTCTGTAAAAGCGTATAATGCATCAATGGTTTTATCCAGAGAAGTTCCGTTAGCAACATGAATCTGAATCTCAACGTGTTCCGCTGTGTTATCATCAATTCGCTTAACCTTTATCTTGCCCTTATCATTAGCCCTTAGAATAGAGTCGATCAAAGAATTTGTTGTTTTTCCGAAGGGCAACTCCGTAATAGCCAGGGTGTGTTTATCTCTTTTCTCAATTCGGGCTCTTACTTTTACATGGCCTCCTCGTTTTCCATCATTGTATTTATCAAAATCTGCAATTCCGCCGGTAGGAAAATCAGGCAGTAAAGTAAACTCATTTCCCTTAAGATGTGCGATAGCTCCGTCAATCAGCTCATTAAAATTGTGCGGCAAAATTTTAGAAGCCAGCCCAACAGCAATACCTTCAACACCCTGTGCGAGAAGCAAAGGAAATTTTACAGGCAATGTTATTGGTTCCTTGTTTCTTCCGTCATAAGAAGTTTTCCACTTTGTAGTTTTTGGATTGAATACTACATCATGAGCAAATTTTGTAAGTCTGGCCTCAATATACCGTGGAGCTGCTGCACTGTCTCCGGTTGCAGAATTCCCCCAGTTCCCTTGTGTCTCAACCAGCAAGTCTTTCTGACCAAGCTGAACCAGAGCGTCACCGATAGAAGCATCTCCATGTGGATGGTACTGCATGGTATAACCAATGATGTTGGCTACTTTCATGAACCTGCCATCATCAATTCTTTTCATCGTATGGAGAATTCTTCTCTGCACAGGCTTTAAACCATCATTTAAATGCGGCACTGCCCGCTCAAGAATCACGTATGATGCATAATCCAGGAACCAGTCCTTGTACATTCCTGACAAATGGGTGATATGGTGCATAATCTCTCCATTACCTTCTCCATTGCCATTCCCGTTTGAACCAATGCCATTCTGCTCTTGTCCGTTATAATTCTCTTGTTGGTCGTTTCCTTTATCTTCTGTGTAATCCATAATACTCACTACTTATTAACAATTCATTCTTGTCAATATTTCAAAACGTTGTTATAAGATAAAATTTATGTTTCTTCCAGTATTTCTTCCACTCTCAAATTATCAACTATAAAATCCTGCCTTTGAGGTGAGTTTTTACCCATATAAAATGACAGCAGTTGTTTGATCGTATCGTCTTTATGCAGACGAATTGGATCCAGCCTGATATCTTTCTGAATAAAATGTTTAAACTCATCGGGTGAAATTTCTCCCAGTCCCTTAAAACGTGTAACTTCAGCATTTTTTCCAATTTTCTTCACCGCTTTATTCTTTTCATCGTCACTGTAGCAATAATGAGTCTTTTTCTTATTTCGCACCCGAAACAGCGGAGTCTGCAGAATATAAAGATTTCCGTTTTTCACAAGGTCCGGGAAAAACTGCAGAAAAAACGTAATCAGCAACAGTCTGATATGCATTCCGTCAACATCGGCATCTGTAGCAATTACAATATAATTATACCGAAGATTTTCCAGACCTTCTTCTATATTTAACGCTGCCTGAAGAAGGTTAAACTCCTCATTCTCGTATACGATTTTCTTTGTTAAACCATAACTGTTCAGAGGCTTTCCCTTCAGGCTAAACACGGCCTGAGTGTTGACATCGCGGGCCTTAGTAATAGAACCGCTTGCGGAATCACCCTCAGTAATAAAAATAGTTGACTCTTCTCGCCGCTCGTGTTGACTGTTGTAATGAATTCTACAATCACGAAGCTTTTTATTATGAAGATTGGCCTTTTTAGCACGTTTCTTTGCCAGCTTTTTTATACCGTTTATTTCCTTTCGCTCTTTCTCTGAATCTATGATCTTCTTCAGCAGAATATCGGCAGTTTCCTGATTCATGTGAAGGTAATTATCGAGCTTTGTTTTCACAAATTCACCTACAAAATTACGAATAGAAATTCCTTCCGGACTAATATTCTTTGAACCCAGTTTGGTTTTTGTTTGAGACTCAAAAACAGGCTCTTCCACTTTAATGCTGACTGCAGCTATTATGGAAGTTCTTATATCAGAAGCTTCGTAGTCTTTTTTGTAAAAATCTTTTATCGTTTTCACCAATGCCTCACGAAATGCATTCAAATGAGTTCCTCCCTGAGTTGTATGCTGGCCGTTTACAAAGCTGTAATATTCTTCACCATACTGATTGCCATGAGTTAAAGCAATCTCTATGTCTTCTCCTTTAAGATGAATAACAGGATAAAGACCCTCCGTGCTCATGTTTTCTTCCAGCAAGTCTTTAAGGCCATTTTCCGAATACATTATATGTCCATTAAAATCAATAGTCAGGCCTGAATTTAAATAAACATAAGTTTTGAGCATACTTTCAATATACTCTTCAATATAGTGATAGTCACCAAACAGCTCATTGTCAGGTGAAAATATTACACAGGTTCCATTTTTTTCATCAGCAGGCTGAGAAGAAACTTCACTAATCAACTCACCTTTAGAGAATTCAATGGAAGTTTTCTTTCCTTCCCTGTATGATTCTATAATAAAAGTTTTAGCAAGGGCATTTACTGCTTTTATTCCCACTCCATTAAGTCCAACCGACTTTTTGAACACTTTTGAATCATACTTAGCACCTGTATTCATTTTAGAGGCTACATCTTTTACTTTTCCGAGAGGAATTCCTCGTCCAAAATCACGAACACGAACCCTTCTGTCTTTCACTTCAACATGAATCTCTTTTCCATGCCCCATCATAAACTCATCTATGGAGTTGTCCAGGACTTCCTTCATCAAAACATAGATTCCATCATCCTGAGAGGCTCCGTCACCTAATTTGCCAACATACATACCCGGCCGCCTGCGAATGTGTTCTTTCCACTCTAATGTCCTGATGCTGTCTTCAGAATAGTTTGTAACCATAACCTCGAATTTTTTGTAAAATTAACTAAAAGAATAATTCTTATGGAATTTGTTTTTCAACAAGCAAAGAGAAGATTGTTAATTACTTTTTTTGGTAATACAAAAGTCAAAGATATAAGCAGAGTTATAAAGATATAAGATTATTTAATCAACTTCATTTGTCTGAGTAAATCCAAAGCATTCATGTTTTTTGCGACCCCTTCACGGATTTTATAGTCATAATGCATTTCCTGATTAACCATATCCACTTCAAAACTTTTATTATAAATTGTATCCGGATATTTTTCCGCCAAACTTGTTAATGACAAATCATGCGTTGCAATCAGGCTGGTAACCTCCATTTCCAGCAAACGTTCTAAAAAAGCTTTTGATGCTGTTTCTTTATCTTTAGTATTCGTGCCTGTCAATATTTCATCCAGAAGAACCAAGAGATCACCGCTGCTCATAGCCTCATCAATAAGTTGTTTCAATCGTTTCACCTCGGCATAAAAATATGACTCATTTTCAGAAAGTGAATCTGTAATGTTCATGCTTGTAAAGACATCAGTGATCTTAAACTCCATGTTTTCAGCACAAACCGGGGCGCCGGACATTCCAAGAATCATATTAACACCCACAGTTCGTAAGAAAGTACTTTTACCGGCCATGTTAGCTCCGGTAATAATAAATACTTTTCCCTTCCGGCTAATATAAAAATCGTTACATACACGATATTCATCATTAATCAGGGGGTGTCCCATTTGTTCAGCATACAAAATTTGCTTATCAGTGAAATCCGGATAAGTAAATTCCGGATGATTGTAGCTGAAATTAGCCATACTGATGTAAGCATCAAATTTTCCGATTAGCTTAATCCATCTTTCTATATATTCTCCATAATGTGAATGCCATTTTTCCAGCCGAATAATATGGTGAACATTCCATAGCGCAGTAGAATTTAATAAAATATCTACAGCAAAATTATTCCCGCTTTCTAATGAATCAGAGATTTTAGTGAGTTTTTTTATGATTTTACTGGCCGGTTTTTCCGATACGAAAAGTTCCTCTTTTAATTCTTTTAGCTCATCAGATTCAAAGTTTTGCCCTTCAATATGCTGAAATAAACGTTGATAACTTTTCAGGGTAGCTACTTGTTTAGTAACTTTTTGATAAAGCGTTTTAGATTTCTTCGAAGCCTGCCACAGAACAAAACGATTATAAACAATCAGAATCAAGGGTAAAGCGAATGGAATATAGCCGGCTCCGGATGCAATAATTCCGGCAATAGTCAAAATTGGCAGCAATATTCCGGCTAATTGATAATACAATCTTCGTACTCCATGAGACCTTTCTTTAGCCCAGGAAATCAATTGCGTATCATTATATGTGTTTATATCAAGCAATTTCCCTGTAGCCAAAAATTTCTGGCGCCATGTAAATAAATCTTTTAACTCTCTGACAGCATTCTGCCGCCTCCTTATCGATGCCTGATCTCCTAAAATAGAATACAGCCAATTTGCCAATTCGTTTTTTCCTGTATAAGTGCATGTTCTATTAAGAAACTGAAAAAGGCTTTTGTGCCCAAACAACTCCAGGTCTTTCAAATAAGGGTGATCTGCCTCCCAGTATTCTGAACCTCCGTCAAAATTTTCAATATTGCCACGCAACGCTTCAATTTCTTGTCTGTTGACGTACATAAGGTTTCTGGTAAAACTTTCTTTTTGATTAAGCTGAAAATACCTTAGAACAAAGAAAACAAAAACGATCAAAACCAAAGCTCCGGTTAATAGTCCCAGAAAAACATTATACTGAATTACATAATAAGTAAGCAACACAGCAGCAACAAAAGAAAGAAGCCGCCAAAGTGCCACCCAATGTAAAGCTCGCTTTAATCTATGTGCTTCATTGCTATAATATGAATAAAAATTGTTATATTTTTTATTTAAAGATTGGTTCATAATGCCTGTCTGTTAAATTTCTACAAATTTAATACGCTTTATTTAAGTTTTTATATACGTAGTAAACGAATTATGAATATTTTTGTAAAAGTATGTAGTTTCGGTATGTTTTTTGAAAACTATACTATATTATTGTATCATAAATAAGGAAATAAAAAATGAAAAGATTATTAATTACATTCTTTGGTATGTTGATATTCATTCCGGCTTTTTCTCAAGCAGAGACAGAACAAAAGCTGGATACAATTTATATGTTGGGGCAAACTAAAAAAGTAGTAAATATCAAAAGAGTTATCTATTCCAAAATCATTTATGAGGAGCCCGGAAGCGATGAGAGCAAAGAAATTGACAAAAAGCAGGTTCAACGAATAGTTTACCATTCAGGGAGAAGAGAAAAATTCAACGATCCTATAATAATGGACGTTGATGAAACGAGCTGGCAAAATGTTGTATTAACAAATGAAAAATCCGAGGTAAAAGGGTTATATGAAGTAGGGGAAGTCCATGGCGAATCTTCTTCAAGAAACCGTACGCCAAAAGCAGCCGAACGAACTGCTAAAATCAGGCTCAAGCGCAGAGCAGCCAACAAAGGGGCTCAAATAGTACTAATAACTAAAGATGAATCAAGTGGCGGATTTGGTGAAATTCCAAAATACTCTTTGAAAGGAATAGCCTATAGTTTCACAAAACCCGAAGAAGAGAACAAAGAAAAAGAAGAGTAATAAAATCTATTCTGACATATTCCGCGACGACTAACTACCTAAATAGGCAATTTCAGAAGTACCGGCTATATTTCTATAAGAATACAGAATACAGAATACAGATAAAGCTAATTATCAACGAAATACAAAAATATTGTATCTGGTATCTTAATATGTTAATTGAAAGAATGAGCGTTTTATAAAATTCTATTTAAATTTTGACCCTGCTTTTTTATCATTTTTGCATTTTTCGGGGTTTCGCTTCACTTAATTTTGTTTTTAACTTCTTGTATTCCAAAACATTACTTGCTCATGAAAGTGCCTATTTAGGAAAAGGCGCGTTATTCAACGCCGGCCACTTTCTCCACTTAGTTTACTCAATCAACTCAGTCAACTCAATTTACTTTAATTCTCTCATTGCAAGAAATGAATCCTGATTCTGTATTCTGTATTCTCTATTCTGTATTCTTTTATTGAAATTTATCCTCTACTTCTGAAATTGTCTACATTATATTACCTTTTCCCGGCCAATTGCCCACAAGCCCCGTCAATATCAACACCTCGGCTACGCCGTATAGTTACGATCATATTCCTCTTTTCAAGAAATGCTTTAAATTCCTCCGTTTTTTGTTCTGTTGACTTTTTAAAGGCATCTTTTCCTATCGGGTTATATTCAATCAGATTTACCTTAACAGGAAAATTTCTGCAATAATCCGCTAAAGCCCGGGCATCGCTCTGATCATCGTTAAAACCTCCAAGCATTAGGTATTCAAAAATAATTCGATTGCCGGTTTCTTTATGATAATAAACCAGTGCCTCCTTTAATTGATCCAAATTGTATTTTTTATTGATGGGAATTATCTGATCCCGTTTTGCATTTATTGCCGTATGTAATGAAACGCCAAGATTAAAACGAGCATTATCCTTTACAAGTCGTTTTATTTTGTCAGGAATCCCTACGGTTGATACTGTAATACGCCTGGGAGAAAAATTTAAACCCTCCTCGGCACTAATAATATTTGCCGAGTCAATTAAATTTTCATAATTATTCAATGGCTCACCCATTCCCATATATACAATATTTGAAAGATGCATCTGATAGCTTTTTTCGGCTAGTTGATTCAAATAAACCACCTGATCAAAGATTTCTCCAACCTCCAAATTTCTTTTAAAAGGTATTTTGGCCGT
The DNA here is from genome assembly GCA_051747065.1 of Bacteroidota bacterium. Lineage (GTDB taxonomy): Bacteria > Bacteroidota > Bacteroidia > Bacteroidales > UBA12077 > JAGXLC01. Next base: position 18,681 of record JBNJFT010000014.1, read on the forward strand.
AGCACAGAAAGAACAACCTAATTGACAGCCTACCTGCGTAGAAATACATGCTGTAACTCTTTTTGCTGATGGAATCAGTACACTCTCAACAAGATGGCCGTCATAAAGCTCAAAGGCACATTTGATGGTTCCATCCTTACTTTTTTGTTCATCTTTCAATAGTATAGGCAGAAGGTCAAAATTTTCTTCCAACACCTTACGATCTTCTTTTGAAAGATTGGTCATATCATCAAATGAACCAACACCTTTTTGCCACAACCACTCATAAACCTGCTTTGCACGAAATGCTTTTTTCCCTTGTGCAAGAAAAAAATCCTTCAGCTCATCTTTTGTCTTTTTCCGAATATCTTCTTTACTCATAACACGTTATTATACTTTTGTGCAAACCTAACTTTTTATTTTAAATTAGTTTTAACTATTTTCGCTAAATGTTCTTTTAATCCTTAACTAAATTAATGAGTCTACTAAATAATTCTTTATAACAAAAACTAATCTTATATGAAACGCAAAGTATCAATTTTACTTATTGGAATCTGGTTAACCGGAATATTTTCGGTTTCAGCTGACGAAGGTATGTGGCTGCTCACCATGTTGAAAAAAATGAACATGGACCGAATGCAGGAAATGGGACTAAAACTATCCGCAGAAGACATTTACAGCATTAATCAATCAAGTGTGAAAGATGCAGTGGTGAATTTCGGCGGATTTTGTACCGGTGAAATCGTGTCTGACCAGGGGCTGATCTTCACCAACCATCATTGTGGCTACGGTGCCATCCAGGAACACAGCACTACAGAAGACAACTACCTGAAAGACGGTTTCTGGGCTAAAAATCACGGGGAAGAAATCCCGATTGAGGGATTGTCTGTTTCTTTCCTGAAAAGAATGGAAGACGTGTCAGAGCGAATTAATTCAGAGCTTGATGATGAGATGACAGAACAAGAAAGAGCTAAAAAAATCGAAGAGCTCTCCTCGCAGATTGAAGAAGAAGCTACTGAAGGCAACAATTACAATGCAAATGTAAAAAGTTTCTACTCCGGCAATCAATTTTATCTGATGGTATATGAAAAATATCAGGATGTGAGGTTAGTCGGAGCACCACCGGAATCAATAGGAAAATTCGGGCATGACACCGATAACTGGATGTGGCCCCGTCATACCGGCGATTTTGCAATGTTTCGTGTATACTCTGGCCCCGATGGAGAACCAGCAGAATATTCAGAAGAAAACGTACCAATGGAGCCGGATCACCATTTTCCTATTTCGCTTGAAGGAGTTGAAGAAGGCGATTTCAGCATGATATTAGGATTCCCGGGTGGAACTGACCGATACATGACTTCTTATGGCATCAAAGAAACCATGAATATAACAAATCCAACACGAATTGAAGTCAGAGAGGGGAAACAAGAGATCATGGAAGAAGCTATGGAATCGAGTGAAGATCTCCGCATAAAATATGCTTCTAAATATTCCAGAAGCACCAATTACTACAAATACAGTATTGGCCAAAACGAAGGCTTAAGAAGATTAAACGTAATTGAAGAAAAACAGAAGTTAGAAGATAAGTTCCGTGAATGGATTCAAGAAGACCCTGAAAGACAGGAGAAATATGGAGAGTCTTTAGATTTGATAAAGACAGCATATAAAGACCGCAAGGAGTATTACAAATCTTTTATGTATCTGTCGGAAGCACTTATGCAGGGAGCCGAAATCATACCTTTCACAGGAAGATTCATGGGATTACACCGTACGCTGGAAAATATGCCTGACAGCACTGAGGCAATCGATGCTGAAGTAAAAAATATCAAAGGGCGGTTAAAAGATTTTTATAAAGACTACCACGCCCCAACTGATAAAAAGATATTGGCGGCGTTATTCAATATCTACGATAAAAACGTTAAAGAAGAACACAAACCAGAAGTATTTTCACGGATAGAAAAGCTTTATGACGGAGATTTTGATAAATACGCAGAACATGTATTTGAAAAATCGATGTTCACTTCAATGGATCTTGTTCAAAATTATCTGGATGATCCGACATTAGAAGCTTTAGAAAACGACCCTGCTTTTATTGCCATGCAATCAATTCAGGAATCGATAGGAAAAGTCAGAAATAAATATCGCAGCTATGCAGAGCAGTTAGGCAAAGGAAAACGTTTGTTCCTTGATGGCCTGATGAAGATGAAAGACGATAAGGATTTTTATCCGGATGCGAATTTCACCATGCGACTGACTTATGGAAAAGTAGATGATTATATTCCGAGAGATGCGGTACATTATGATTACTATACCACATTAGAAGGTATAATGCAAAAAGAAAACCCGAACGACAAGGAATTTATTGTTTCTCCGGAATTAAAAGAACTATACAAAAAGAAAGATTATGGGCGTTATGGCGTTGATGGTGAGATGAGGGTATGCTTCATTTCAGACAATGATATAACCGGCGGGAACAGCGGCAGTCCGGTACTAAACGACAAAGGCGAAATGATCGGAATTGCGTTTGACGGCAACTGGGAAGCTATGAGTGGTGACATTAAATTTGAGCCGGAACTTCAGCGGACTATCAACGTGGATATCCGCTACGTACTGTTTGTAATCGACAAATTTGCCGGAGCTGACCACCTCATTGAAGAGATGGATATAGTTGGCGAATAACAACATTTTTCATACTAAATTTTATGTAAAGGTTACCGGTTTTTTCCGGTAACCTTTCTTTTTTTCTATATTTGAGACATGAAACATGATATCATTGTTTACACAGATGGAGCTGCGCGGGGAAATCCCGGGCCGGGAGGTTATGGAATAGTATTAATGTCCGGGCAGCATCGCAAAGAGCTATCTGAAGGTTTTAGAAAAACAACTAACAACCGAATGGAACTTTTGGCTGTAATCACCGCTCTTAAGGCTTTGAAAAACAGCGGGAGTAAAGTTCATATTTATACCGATTCAAAATATGTATCTGATGCGGTAAATAAAGGCTGGGTTTTCAATTGGGAAAAGAAAAATTTCAAGAAAAAGAAAAATGTTGACCTTTGGAAAAAGTTCCTGGAGGTATACCGCCAACATAATGTAACCATATCATGGGTAGAAGGGCACGCAAACATTAAAGAAAACGAGCGCTGTGACGAATTAGCAGTGAAAGCTTCCAAAAAGAAAAACTTATCAATTGACTATGGCTATGAAGAGCAGCAGGAGGATGAAACAAACTCTCTTTTCTAATTTGCCATTCCGGTTTATTCTGAATATTTTTAAATCTTTAATTTATATTGAAATCTATGGTAACAGAAGGCATTTTACTGGCATTTGGACTAACCCTGTTTGCCGGATTATCAACAGGAATCGGCAGTGTTATAGCATTTTTCAGCAAAACAACAAATACAAAGTTTCTTGCTATTTCTCTCGGTTTCTCTGCTGGTGTGATGATCTATGTTTCCATGATAGAGATTTTTTTCAAGGCAAAAGATTCATTAACTGCAGCTTTAGGTGATCCAACCGGTTATTGGGTTACTGTTGCTGCTTTTTTTGGTGGCATTTTATTTATTGCTATCATTGACTACCTGATCCCTTCCTATGAAAATCCGCATGAAATACGCACAGTTGAGGAGATGAACTTTGGTGCTTCCAGTGCAAAGGATCCGAAGTTGCTAAAAATGGGACTTTTTACAGCATTAGCCATTGCTATTCACAATTTCCCGGAAGGATTGGCTACTTTCACAGCAGCTCTTGAAGACCCAAGCCTGGGGATCGCTATTGCTGTAGCTATTGCCATTCACAATATTCCGGAAGGTATAGCCGTTTCTGTGCCTATTTATTATGCCACAGGGAGCAAGAAAAAGGCTTTTGTTTATTCCTTTTTTTCCGGCTTAGCTGAGCCAGTTGGAGCACTTGTAGGTTATCTTATCTTGATGCCTTTTATAACACCGGCTGTATTTGGTATTCTGTTTTCAGCTGTAGCAGGTATTATGATTTTCATTTCGTTTGATGAACTCCTCCCTGCTGCAAGAGAATATGGCGAACACCACCTGTCAATTTACGGACTGATCGGTGGAATGGCAGTAATGGCGGTAAGCCTGTTGCTTTTTGCCTGACATGGGTGCTGGTGTCGTGTTCCGGGTTCCGGGTTTCGGGTTCTGAGCCGAAAGTTACGATCTTTCGAGTGAGCCTGAAAACAATCAGCAAAAAAACGGAATAAGAAACCATTTAACCTTTCAAATTGCAAGGAAGATCGTAACTTTTTATTAGACGTTGACGGAAATTATTACCGGATGAAGGCGGCTAATTTAAAAGTTGTTTATATTTATTCCTATA
>JBNJFT010000015.1:0-1290 GCA_051747065.1 Bacteroidota bacterium
CATTTTTGCATTTTTCGGGGTTTCGATTTTCTTAATTTTGTCGTAAATTTCTTGCAATTCAAGATATTGTCTGCTTCTAAAGACACCTATTTTTCACTTTCTATTGTCGCTTTTATGTTTTTTATGGTATTAAAAGGGCCAATATAAGATACGTGTTGTTTTAACCAATCAGGAAGGACTATAGAAGAATAAATTTTGCCTTCATACATAATCTTTATAGTTTCAGGATTTATTTGTTCAAAACTCCATGATGCATCCATCTTTTTAATTCTTCGGATATCTTCTTTCTCAGGAATTACATTATTCTTATGTTTTGAATCGGTATATACAAGGTCTTTATCCTCCTCATAAAGAACTTTTGTCCTGATGACTATATCTCTGTCCTTTGCAGGCCAAGGGAAGTCTGAAAGCATGTAATAAGTGAATTCATTCTCTTTTTGTTTTTCCAGCAATTCAATATTTTTGATCCCATGCATCCATGACATATAATCGTCCACATCTTTCATCAAAGAATAATAATCCTCAAGTGAGCCTTTATTAGTTGTAGAGGATGCCCGCACATGGGTCAGGTACTTATTTTGTTGTTTTTTATTCATATAAACTTTTATTTGATCCTCATCCTTAACCAGCTCCCAGTTATCTTGTGTGAAGGCAGGAATTGTAATAAGTGAGAAGAAACAAATGGCGCTAAATAAGCGTATTTTTAGTTTTATCTTTCTCTGAACAATCGTTTTCCAATGCATAACTATATAAGTTTTTTTAAAAGACGTTTTCGGATTAATCACCTGATTCACTAAAAATCTCATTATCTTTAATGAACCATTTATTAACAATTTTAATCAATTCTTCTCTTTGTTTTATAGCCTCGTTCAGAACCCTGTTTTTCCTAATTTTCAGAATATTATATCTAAGTTTTGCACGAAGTTTTTTGAACCAGATTGAATAATGATAGGCAATTATTCCAGAAATTGGAAGAGTTGCCAAATAAATTAAAGAAAAACGAAAATCTGATACAATCCAAAGTACAACTAAAAACTGAAGTAAATAGAACATAGGGAAAGTAAATAATGTCATTGTGCTCCGCACGGAACTCCAGAATTGATAATCCTTCATCTTCTTTGATAAATAAAGCGGCAGAAGAGCAGGTAAAATGTGATTAATAAACCCATAAACAAACACTGGAAATAAAGCAATTAATACAGGTATTTGAGCGAATATTCCAATCCATGAAAAAGGAGCTTTTTGAAAAACCCATTCCCGGAAATTTAACTTTTTCCGGTATTTTGTATA
>JBNJFT010000015.1:1390-4430 GCA_051747065.1 Bacteroidota bacterium
TATTTTTCGAAGAATTTCATCATTTAGTTTGAGGTTGCCATAACCGTCCCTGATTCTGTATATGGGTATGAGTTTTAAAAAAGTAAGAATTTTTGCCAGCAAAGCTTTCTTAAAGATATCCGAGCGGGCAAGAAAAATAAGTTGCCCCTTGGTTGTTGCCAAAACCGCTAAGGCATCCATTAACGCATTTTGGTGATTCGGGGCAAAAATAACTGGTTTATTTTCAGGTATGTTTTCTTTTCCGGTAACGGTAATGGATTTGTAATAGCACCTGAAATTGAAATTAACAAACTTCTTGAGAAGTGCATAGCGCCAATCCCATTTTTCGACATTACTAAAACCCATATTCACAAATTTAATAATAGTTATGATTTTTTACCCAAAGGTTTTTTCGACCATAAAGCAGCAATTCCCACTCCAGCAATCAAATGCCAAACTCCCCACCAGGCAGCGACAAAAGCCATCCCTCCTAATCCGTCAAACAAGTTTGGATTAAAGATTAAAACAAGGGCCAATCCGGAATTTTGTATACCTGTCTCAATAGTTAACGATCGACGGTCAATCCGGGGAACTTTAAAAACAGAACCAACGGTGAATCCGGCAAGCAGTGCGACGGCATTATGTACTAATACAATCAGAATAATTAGATGGATATATTTCAGAAAATAATTAAAGTTATTGGCAAAAGCTGCAACTACAAAACCAGCAAAAATCAAAATTGAAATCATCTTGATGGGCTTTGTGATCTTTTTTGTAATCTCAGGTAGTTTTCTTGCAAAGAAAATGCCTGTTACTAAAGGAATTCCGAGTAGAATAAAAACTGTTCGAAGCATGTGCCATGTATTTATATCAATTGGCATAATAATTTCCGAAGTTTTTTCATAAAGATTTCCCCAAAAAGCAAAATTCAGTGGAGTTAAAAATAAAGAGGCAATAGTGGCCAATGCGGTCAAAGTAACTGATAAAGCAGTGTTCCCTTTAGCAAGATGGGATATAAAATTGGATATATTTCCACCGGGGCAAACAGATACTAAAAGCATCCCCAGTGCAACACTTGAAGAAGGATCAATGATAAGGATAAGTAGAAAAGTAATAGCCGGTAATAATAAAAATTGCGACAAAAAACCTAAAATAGCAGATTTTGGTTTTTTTGCTATCTGTTTGAAGTTTGAAACATCTATCTCAAGAGCAACGCCAAACATGATGATAGCTAAAGCGATATTAAGAATAAGTAAGCCGGTAGGACTAAAATTAAGATCTATGGTATCTAAAACTTCAAGAGACTGACCCATTTTTTAATTGCCAAAAATAGGAATTTTTTATTGCATTGTTGTTAGAAAATTTATTTATAAGATATTAGCTTTTGGGCAGAAGTTGAGCTGTATTTATTGTGTAGGCGCATTTAAAATGCCCGAGAGGACAGGCATTATAACCATGCAATCCGCACGGTCGGCAATCTAAATCTATAGTTGTTTCTACAATTGTTGAATGGTCAGACACCGGGAAAAACCCAAAACGGGGAACCGTAGAACAAAATATTGCTGTTACAGGAGCGTTCATAGCAGAAGCCAAATGTAAAGGAGCCGAATCATTCACATAATTCATTGCTGCATCCCTCATTAATGAAGCGGTTTGCTTTAGGGATAACTCACCTGCAAGATTAAAAATTTGTTTGTGGCTGCTTTTGTTGATAATGTTTTGACAAGCGTTGTAATCATCGGGAGCACCTAATAAAAAAACTACATATCTTTCAGGAAGTTTTCCCAGCATATCCAGCCATTTTTCCGGGGGAAATTGTTTGGTGTACCAAACCGAGGTTGGGGCAATACAGATGTAATCCTCGTGTTTGTACTGTTGTACCTTCTGATGATCATTCCTTGAGGGATATATTGAAGGCCGTATTCGGGTGTTGTCTACAAGATCTTCAATAACTTTTATGTTCCGGGAGATTTCATGCTCTCCGTTTCCGATTTCATGTGAAACTTTTCTGTTATAGAAGAAGGAAAGCGGATTTTTCTTAAAACCAGCTTTAAAGTCAGCTCTTAGGAAAAAGGTGATCATTCCGGTGGTAAAAAAGCGCTGGAGATTAATCACCCGGTCGTATTTTGTTTTTCGTAATTCTCTGATTATGTTAAATACATTCCTTATTTTGTGTTGTTTTTTATCCAGAATGAATAAACGGCGTATTTTGGGATGACCTGTTAGCAAATCTTCATTGCCCTTTCTCAATAAGAAATCTATGTTACAGTCGGGATAAGCCTGATGCAACTTTTCAATCACCGGTGTGGATAGTATTACATCTCCAATAAAAGCAGTTTGTATAATTAAAATGTTTTTCACCACGATTTATTTTTTGATTAAGTGGTTTTCATCTTCTCTGAAAACACAAGGATCTCCTTTAGCTGATCATACTTAATTCGATTCATTTCACTTTAAAGAAAAAAAGAACTTAAACAGGCACATTGAATTCCCTTAAGGCATCATTTAATGAAGTTTTATGATCGGTACTTTCTTTTCTTTTGCCTATAATAAGGGCACATTGAACCTGGTATTCTCCGGCAGGAAATTTTTTGGTATAACTCCCCGGTATAACAACTGATCTGGGCGGAACATGGCCGTTATAAGTGATTGGTTCTTCATTGGAAACATCAATGATCTTTGTCGATTTAGTTATCGTTACATTGGCTCCAATAACAGCTTCTTTGCCAATTTTTACACCTTCTACAATAATACACCTGGAACCTATGAAACTATTGTCTTCAATAATAACAGGTGCTGCCTGTACCGGCTCGAGTACACCGCCAATTCCAACCCCTCCGCTAAGATGAACGTTTTTTCCGATTTGAGCACATGAACCCACTGTAGCCCATGTGTCAACCATAGTTCCACTATCTACGTAAGCCCCAATGTTGACATAAGAAGGCATCAAAATAACGTTATTTGAAAGAAAAGAACCATAACGAGCTATTGCGTGAGGAACAACTCTTGCACCAAGTTGATCGTAGTCTTTTTTTAAACCAATTTTATCGTAGAATTCAAA
>JBNJFT010000015.1:4530-22758 GCA_051747065.1 Bacteroidota bacterium
TTTATAAGTAAACGTTTTTTATATACATTAATTTGAACAAAATTAGGGAAAAATATAGGTTCCAAAAACCCGTTCAATGAATTACTGTTATTTTTTGTTAAAATATTTTTTATCATTAGGTTTTGTTTTGTCCTATGGTTACTTTTAATCAAAAAATTTTTCCCTGTTGAATATATTTCTTAAAATATTGTTTTTTGTTGTTTTTTTGCTGTTTTCACTGGGAGCGAAAGCGCAAAAAGAAGACAGCTCAATAACGTTATATGGCAAATTATATGATTCAAAAGATTATTCGCCAGTTGAGTTTGCTCATATCATCAATTTAGACAGTCCCTATGCTACGATCAGTGATAGTTCAGGTTTTTTTGACATCAAATTACAAGTTGGAGATACGTTACACATAACTTCTATTGGCTATCATGATGAATCCGTAGCTATCAACAAGTCGCTTCCCGCAATTTTCAGGAGTATTCCTATGCAGAAGCGGACTTATGACATAAAAAGTGTTGAAGTCACACCATGGGGAACTTATCAGGATTTTAAATATGATTTTATTACTCTTGATATAGATGACCCTGAAGAAGATGTTCATCCTTTATTATGGCGGGATCTTCCGGGGAAACCCATCGATCCTGAGCCCCATTACCCTGATGTTTTTAATCCGGTAAGCTTTCTATATGATGTCTTTAGCGGCAATAGGAAAGAGCGTATGAAATACAATGAGATTCTTTCAAAGGAAACAAAAAAACAAAAAATACGTTCAAAATACAACAAAGAGATAGTTGGCAATTTAACAGGCTTAGAGGGAGAAGAACTAGGAAAATTTATGGAATTTTGTAATTTTTCTGACAAAGAACTGCTTAACAAAACAGGTTATGAAATTTTGAAAAAGGTGAAACAGAAATACCAAATCTTTAAACAGGATACAGCAACCAATTAAACAGATAGAAAATGAGCCAGATACCGTCATATTCTGAAGTTACAGAAGCCCATGAAAGGATAAGGGATCATGTCAACAAAACTCCGGTTTTCACTTCTTCAACCATAAATGAGTTATTTGGGATTAATTTTTACTTTAAATGTGAGAGTTTTCAAAAAACAGGCTCATTTAAATTCCGGGGAGCATCCAATGCCGTTATGAATCTTACTGGCGAAGAAGCTAAAAATGGTGTTGGCACTCATTCTTCAGGGAATCATGGTGCTGCTCTTTCTCTTGCTGCAAAAAACAGAGGAACGGATGCTTATATTGTTATGCCAAAAGATTCTTCTCCAGTTAAAATGAGAGCGGTAGAGCAATATAAAGCACATATTACATTTTGTGAACCCGGCCTGGATTCCAGAGAAGAGACTTATCGAGAAATTGAACAACTAACACACGCAAAATTTATACATCCTTCAAGTGACCGGAATGTAATTTGTGGACAGGGAACAGCAACAAAAGAATTGATCGAAGAACATCCGGACCTTGATGCAGTTATTGCTCCTGTGGGAGGAGGAGGATTAATTAGCGGCACTTCTATTGCAGCAAAAGGAATAAACGATAACATTAAGATTTATGGTGCAGAACCACAAATGGCTGATGATGCTTTTCGTTCTTTTAAACAAGGTTTTCTGATTCCGGTTGACAGGCCAAATACTATAGCTGACGGACTTCTTACATCGTTAAGCCCGTTGACATTTAAAATAATCAACGAATACCTGGATGATATTTTACTTGCTAAAGAACAAACGATTATTGAAGCTATGCGATTGATTTGGGAAAGAATGAAGGTGGTTGCAGAACCTTCTGCTGCTGTTGCTTTAGCTGCAATAATGGATAACCGGTTTGTGTTGAAGTCTAAAAAAGTAGGTGTCATATTATCCGGTGGCAACGTTGACCTTTCCAATCTGCCTTTTTAATAGGCATTTTCAGGAGAAGAAGTAAAAATTAAAACGCTCATCAATTAGCTAAGAAGTAGATAGTAGTTAGTAGTTAGTAGTTAGTAGATGGGATAAGACGCTTTTTATGAATAGTTTAAATAAATGGCGTTAAGAGAAATAAACGTGAAAGTTTTCAAACTGAAAATTAAGAGGAGACTCATTTCCATAAATTTAATTCTGTAATAACACCGCTTTTTTCTAGTTTTGATTGTTTTCGAGGTCGTAAAAGTTAAATATAATTTTCATATGCAGGTGCTTTATATTATCTTATTGCTAGCCTGAAAATGAATTCTATAGCCTGTAACTATTGCCAAATCGCTACTAACTACTGAATACTATCTACTCAGCAGCTAACTGATGAGCGTTTTAATATTTAACTCTACTTTTGAAAATATCGAGTTACTTTCTTCCTATTTTTCTTTTACAATAAGTTTTGCAGCAACGGGGTAGTGATCTGAATATTTTATGGATGGTACGCTGAATGATTTTGTTGCTATTTCTTTACTGTGAAAAATGAAGTCAATACGGTATGAAGGAAATTTTCCCACATAAGTATTTCCAAAACCAACCCCTGCATTAACAAAGGCATCTTCCAATTTGCCTTTAATTTTACGGTAAGAATAGGAAACAGGTGTATCATTAAAATCACCACAGACAATGGCGGGATAAGGAGATTGAGTAATTTTTTCAGAAAGCAGATTTGCCTGCTCGGAGCGTTTTATAAATGCATTTTTGAGCCGCGAAGAGATATCTCTCACTGCTTTAATCTTTTCTTGTTGATTGTATTTGTCCTGGTTAGTAATGAATTTATAATTGTCCCGGTCAAATTTTATGGATTGAAGATGACTGTTGAAAACGCGCAGAGTGTCTTCGTTAAACTTAATATCTGTATAAATTGAAGCATTAGATGTATTTTGAAAGCCAATCCTCCCTTTTTTAACAATTGGATATTTACTATAAGTTACAATTCCATAATTTGCAACCGGAGAATTATTGATCCGGTAAATGTGTTTGTAGGAATAATCTGAAAGCAACGTGTCTATTTTGTATAGGGACAATCCTTTTTTGGTGTTTGAATAGAATTCCTGGAAACAAATTAAATCCGGTTCTTCAGATTTTATATCACGAAACATCTCTTTTTGATGTTTGCCAAAAGAAGCGTTTCCTAAAAGATTAAATATCTGAACGTTATAAGTCAACACCTTCAGTTCGTTTTTACCATCTGTTTGCTTTTCAGCAATGTTTTTTTGCTCACTAAATAACTGAAAACTATTTTGCACATTGTTCCAGCTTATTATAAGAGCAACTAATGGAAGTATAAGCAATGCCCTTAATCTTACTGTCCAATAGAAAAACATAATTGTGGTGAAAATAAGAAGAAAAGGGAACAACAATCCTAAAAATGCTGTAGGCCAGAATAAATCCGGAGATATATATACAGTAAAGTTGGCTATGCTCAAAAGAATAGCAACAATCCATGTAAAGTATGTCAATAGTTTCCTGAATAATTTTCGCACTCTGAATCTTTACTAAATAGTAATAAATCGCTCAATTTGGGTAAAACCAAACACAATATGTTACTTTAGGCTTATTTCCCCTGCCGAAACAGAATTTCTTTCTCTTCCTTGGTTAAGCTGTCATATCCGTGCTTTGAAATCTTTTCCAGGATTTTGTTCATCCTTTCCTGGTTTTTCACTTTCTGCTTGTTGTATTCAATATCTGTTTTCGGCTTTTTGTGGGTTACTCTGAATTTAGGCTTAGGTTTGAACAGAGAAAACAGGCTATCCATCATACGATCGAACCCGCGGGTAATATTTCTCCCTTTTCGGTACTGTGAAATGTACACATAACCAAATAAAGCTCCGCCAAGGTGAGCGATATGTCCACCGGCGTTTGAACCGGCTATGCTTAACACATCTAAAATAATTACGAAAAGAGCAATATATTTAAGTTTTACAGGACCCAGAAACAGTAAATTAATAGAATAATCCGGAACATAAACTGAAATGGCAAATACGATGGCCATAACCGAAGCAGAGGCACCTAATGCCATAGATTCTGAAATCTGATTCTGAAAAGCCGGGAATAAGTTGAATGCTAGTATATAAAGCGCAGCTCCAGCCAATCCACCAACCAGATAAACACTGAGTAATTTCTTTTCATTCAAATACATCAGGAATATTCGTCCAAACACATACAGCCACAATAAATTTATCAGAATGTGAAATAATCCTTCATGCAGAAACATGTAGGTAAAGATAGTCCATGGATGAGTAATCAAGGAGGTTAGATCTGCAGGAACGGCAAAAAATTTAACGAATAGGCTGGCTATTCCGCTAAATCCAAACAAAAACGCCAACACTTTAATTAAACCGACAACGATAAAAACGCCAAGGTTTATATATATTAACTTAATAAGGGTTGAACCTTTCTGAAATGTGTTTTTTATTTCCTGTCCAATGCTACTCATAACTACCCCCTTTTTTCTTTAAACAATTTAATAAAAAGTTCGTTTATTCATATTCCAGATTTTTAATAATATGAATCCAAACAACATACCTCCGAGATGAGCAAAGTGGGCTACATTACTTCCAGGTTGTGAAACTCCAAGGAATAGCTCAAGCGCACCATACATAATCACAAAATACTTTGCTTTTATTGGAATGGGCGGGAAAAGCAACATTAACTGAGTATTTGGAAACAGCATTCCAAAAGCCAGCAAAATGCCAAAAACTGCTCCAGACGCACCAACAGTCGGCACATTTAACATGGCATTAAGTTTGCCCATAAGGGGCTGTGAATAATTTTTCTGCTGCAGAATAATGTTATGCCCTTCAGCCATAACCATATCAATCTTATCCTGAGACATTTGGCTCATTATTGATTGAATATGAATATGGTTTACAAGCATGTGCAGGAAAGCAGCACCAAAACCAGTTATGAAGAAATATATGAAAAAACGTTTTCCGCCCCACACATTCTCAAGCACTCTACCAAACATCCAAAGGGCGAACATATTAAAGAAAAGGTGCGCCATTCCCCCATGCATAAACATATGCGTGACAATTTGGTAGGGCTCAAACTGATGCGAAGCCGGGTAGAATAAGCCCAATTCATAATTCAGATTGACCTGAAATACTTGCTCTGCAGTAAAACGAGCAAGCAGCATTAAGACATTAATAATGATTAGATTTTTAACTACCGGCGGCATTGAAGAAAAACCGCTTGTCCTGTATGTCGTCATTTATTCTGGGTTTTATGCATTATTAAAATAATTTTTCCACTGCTTCTGTCTGCATCAAAGATATAATTTTTTCGCCTTCCGGTGTATAATTTGGAGCGCTACAAGCAAACAATTTATCAACTAATTCTCTCATTTCTGCGTATTCCATTTTTCTTCTCTGTGATATAGAAGAAGCTCGCGCTAAGCTGATTGCAATATGTTCATTGATATGTTCAGCAATTTCCTTGTTTTGGTAATATTCTTCCAGAAAATTTTCAAGTAATTCCTGTCCGCTGGGAACCTCTATGTCTCCGGGGACTCCGGTCAGCCGAACAGTGTTATTCCCAAGCATTTCTATTTCAAAACCCGCCCTCTGAAGGTCATCTTTTATCTCTTTGATGGTGTTGTAATCATCAAAATTCAGGGAAATATCTTCCGGATAGAGTCTCTTTTGTATAGTTCCTCTTCTTTCACTGCTGTTTTTGATGTATAGTTCATACAAAATCCTTACATGGGCTCTCCTTTGGTGGATGATCATGAGCCCGGAACGTACAGGTGTTAAAATAAATTTCCCTTTAAACTGAAAAAACCGATTTTCATCTTGCCCTGGCTTCATTTCTTCACTCTCATCATCTGTGGCTTTTGATGAAAATTTCATGGTCTGCTGTTCATTTTCATGTTCAAAGCCTTCATACAAAGACTCCCAATTGGCCAGATTCTCTCTTTCCTTATTTGAAGGTTGATGAAATGCATCTGCCCCGGAACCGTCTTTCGTATTTTTAAATGGATTAAACGTAGGATCTATTTCAATTTCCGGTGGTTTCACCTGCTGATTTTTTCTCGGAGTGGGAATCCCGATATTTCCTTTCTGATCAAAGTCAAGTGACGGAACAGCATTATACTTGCCAAGTGATTCACGTATAGCTGCGTTTAGTATTTGCCAGATTGCTTGTTGATCTTCAAACTTAATTTCCGTCTTTGTTGGGTGAATATTAACGTCAATATTGTCGGGGCCTAGTTCAAAACGCAGGAAGAAGGATGGAACGGCGCCGTGTGGGATCAACTTCTCATAGGCATCCATTACAGCTTTGTAAAGATAAGGATTCTTCATAAAGCGGTTGTTGACAAAAAAGAATTGTTCGCCTGACTTCTTTTTCGCTTTTTCCGGATGCCCGATGTAGCCATGAATTTTCACAATTCGTGTTTCTGTTTTAACCGGAATCAGGTTTTCTTTAATGTTTTTGCCAAAAAGGCCCACTATGCGCTGTCCGAAATTTTCTTTTTTCAGCTTATATAAAATATGATCGTTATGAATGAACGTAAAAGCAATTTGAGGGTAAGCCATTGCAACACGAACAAATTCACGAATGGCGTTATTAAGTTCGGTGGTGTCCTTTTTTAGAAATTTTCTCCTGGCAGGAACATTGAAAAACAGATTTTTCACCAAAAAATTGCTTCCCTTTGGGCACTGAGTTGGATCCTGTTCAACAACCCTGGAACCTTCAATACGGAGAAAAGTGCCAATTTCTTCATGCTCTGCTCGTGTTTTTAAATCAATATGAGCAATTGCGGCAATCGAGGCAAGGGCTTCTCCCCGAAAACCCATTGTATTTATGGCGAAAAGGTCTTCTGCTTGTTTAATTTTTGATGTAGAATGCCTTTCAAATGCCAGCCGGGCATCGGTGTCTGTCATCCCCCAGCCGTTGTCAATGATCTGTATAAAGGTTTTTCCGGCATCTTTCAATACAACTTTTATTTCATCAGCTTCAGCATCGACTGCATTTTCCATAAGTTCTTTCACAACTGAAGCAGGTCTCTGTATTACTTCTCCCGCTGCAATCTGGTTGGCTACTGAATCCGGTAAAACTTGTATTATGTCTGCCATGGAACTTTCTATATTATGCAAAGAGAATTAAGTAAGATAGAAGTAACAAAAAAGCTAAAATAATTAACATTCGAATATTGGAGCTCCTTTTTTGCTTCCGTACAGCTTTCATTTGGCTCTTCATTTTCCCTTTTATATTCGGAATATAAATCCCATCCTCCAAACCTTCTTTGCCTTCTCTTCTAAGTTCCGCATCAATCACTCGCTTTCTCTTTTCAAGCTCTTCTTTTTGTTCGTCATAAAAACGCGGGATGTAGTTGTATTTTTTGCCCCGTGGTAAATAAAAAAATTGTATAGCCATAATATATAAATTTGGTGCAAAGGTATTTAATTCTGCTTTTTTTTCACATTAAATATAACTTAAAAAACCAACCTGAATTATTCATTTTTTGTGAATAATTCAGGCTAAAAGAACTACGCTACAGCGTTCATTTTGTTTAACTATATATTGATTTTGAATGTGTTTTGATGACATTGGGAAAATTTGTTTATTATAAAACGAAAGTCAACTAGCATTATGTATCTATGTAGGTATTTTCAGAAGTCCCGGCTAAATATCTATAAGAATTCAGAATTCGGAATTCAGAATCCAGAACAAGCTGTCTTTATGAATTCTGTGTTCTGAATTCTAAAAATGCCCGGATAAACAGGTGCTTTATTTCTTCTTTCTCGTAACTTGGGGTATTTAACTCCCTGGCAATGTAAACCAGAATTCGGAGCCTTTTCCATATTCAGATTCTACCCACACTTCACCGCCGAGTTTTGTTACAATGCTCTTTAGAATGGATAATCCCAAACCTGTGCCATTAAATTGGCTTGTATTTGTTTCCTCTATTTGCCTGAAGCGTTCAAAAATTTCTTCTTTTTTGTCCCGGGGAATACCTATGCCTGTATCTTTAACAAAGAAATGCCACCGATTCTTTTCCTGTTGTTTATAACCAAATTCAATTGTTCCTTTTTGAGTGAATTTTAGAGCATTTCCTAAAAGATTGTTGAATACTTGTTTGAAACGGGTTAAATCGCTATAAATTTTGCTGTCTTCCTTTGGTAAAGGTTTATGAACTTTTAATTTAATTGCATTGTTTTTTTCCTTTGCTATATGCATTTGGTAAAGCTTATATAAGTCATCAATTATTTCATTGATGCAAAAAATTTCTTTGCTTATTCTTAACTGGTTGGCTTCAATCTTTGAAATGTCTATGATGTCATCTATTATCTGTAGCAGATTTAGTGAGAGAGTATGTATTGTTTGAAGGTGTTCTTTACGTTCTTTTTCAGAAAAATCGTCTTCGGTAAGTAATTCGGAAAAACCGATGATTCCGTTCATCGGGGTTCTAATTTCATGGCTCATATTAGCCAGAAAAATGGATTTTAGCTTGTCACTTTCCTCTGCTTTTTCCTTTGTTTGTTCCAATATTTCTTTTTGCCTTGCTAACATGTTATTTTTTTCCTGAAGTTCCTCGTTTGATGCTTTAAGTTCCTCTTCTGCCGTAATCAGTTCTTCATTTTTTTCTTTAATTAGTTTTTCATTTCTTTTTCTTTCAGTTATATCACGGAAAAATGACTGAAACCTTCCATCTCCCACTTTTTTTGTATTCATTTCAATAAAGATAATTGTGCCATCTTTTCTAAGTAAACTTCGTTCGTTTGAAATGGTACTTCCTGCAATAACAGATTCATAATCAAATGGTTTTTTTTCAATCTCCTGCTCATTAAAAAGGATATTGATTTTTTTGCCAATGATTTCTTCTTTTGAATAACCGGACAGCTGGCACATGCTTTCGTTGGCATCAACAATAATTCCGGTTTCTTTACCAATAAGTATGCCGTCAGCAGCTTGTTCAAAAAGAGCCTGGTATTGTTCTTTGCTTTTTTTTATTTGCTCTTCTGCTTCTTTTTGTTTTTTTATAAAGCGGAATTGTTGGATGTAAAATACCAGTACGATGGATAAAATAACCAACACAACCATTGGCGCGGTTCGTTTGATAATTTCAGCCAACCAATGTTTTATAGTTACATCCATCCCGAGCATTGCGATTAACTCTCCGGTTTCTTCATTCTTAATCGGGATTAATGCCGTCATTAATTTTCCCCAACGGTCTTCTACAGGCCCTGCTGTTTTTTCTTGTGAAATTTTAAAAGCTTCAAGGTATTCTTTGGACACCTCACTATATATTAACCCCGGCTTTGCATAGTCCTCGGAATTGGGATCCTGAGAGTCCACAAAAAAGAAAATCTCTCCTTTTTTGTTCTGTCCCATCAGATAGAGAAATTTACAATGAGGGTATGCTTCCCTCATTTTTTTTAATTGGCTTTTTATTCGCCGGTAGTTTGAGCTGTTTGAATCGGCCTGAGTTCCTGTCAATTCAGCCAGCCGGTTTTTGCTTATGCTTTGGGCTGCTATTCTTGCCTTTTCAAGCAATCCGCTTTTCATTTTAGACTCTACCTTATTGACAGTATACAAGGTTAGTAAACTTCCTAAAATAAGAATTAAGATAGTTAAGACAACCGTAATGTTATTTATATTTAAGTTCTTTAGGAAGGAAGGCCTTTCCATCTTGCTTATATTAACAAATTTGATAATAGCTGCCTGTTTTTTCGGGGGTAATATAAGGCATTATTTTTACTAATTCAAACGTTAGCAGGAAAGAATCACGACAAAAACAAGAGTAGCTCTCTCAACCTGAATTATTCAATGCAGAGTAAACAATAAAAAAAGTGGTATGTCAATCATTGAAGACTAACCATACCACTTTTTTTAAAAGAGATCAATAAACCATAACCCAAAGCTACTGAAATGGAAACTTAACTATGCTAAGAGAAAACTAGTATTGTTCGAATTCCTGGTCAGAAGATTTGCCATTGTACATTTTTAAATCGACTCCTTCTTCTTTTTCTTGTTTTGCCTTGTTAGTTGCCTGAGCCGCTTTACTCTGTTTGTTTGCTTGCCCTTGAGCTCCATTGCCTCCTCTGGGTTTTGTATGGTTTTCTTTTGATGTTTGAAACTGTTGTTGAGTTTGTTGGTTTAAGTGTTCAAAATCGATTTGCTTTTGTTCTTTTGTTTGAAACTTTTCTTTATCTTTTTCTTCAATCTTAAAGAAACTTGTTACTTGTTTCAGCTGATCTGCCTGGCTTGAGAGTTCTTCGGCGCTTGTAGCCAGTTCTTCAGACGAAGCTGCATTTTGCTGGGTAACCTGGTTCAGTTGTTGTATTGCACTGTTTACCTGGTCGGCTCCATTATTCATCTCACTACTTGCAGCAGTAATTTCCTGAACTAACCGTGAAGTTTTCTCTATTTCCGGAACAATTTCTTCCAGTTGTTTACCGGCTTGTTCTGAAATTTCTACACCCGATTTGGATTTTTCATCGATTTCACTGGCGGCTTCTCCACTTCTTTCTGCAAGTTTTCTGACTTCAGCAGCAACTACTGCAAAACCTTTGCCGTGTTCTCCTGCCCTTGCTGCTTCAACAGCAGCGTTTAATGCAAGAATGTTGGTTTGGAAAGCGATGTCATTGATGATTGATATTTTCTCTGCAATATCCTTCATTGATTGCACAGAGGTTTGTGTTGCTTCATTGCCTTTTTGAATGCTCTCGGCTGCTTTTTTCGATATTTTTTCTGTCTCTTGCGCATTGTCTGTGTTTTGCTGAATGTTGGAAGTCATCTCTTCCATGGAAGAGGACACTTCTTCAGCAGAAGATGCCTGCTCGCTTGATCCCTGTGACATTTGTTGTGAGCTTGAGCTGGTTTGCTGGCTGGCTGCCGCTATGTTATCTGCTCCATTCTGTATGTTTGCTACTACTTCTTTAAGTTTATAGGACATATTTTTCAAAGCCTGAGCTAATACGCCAATTTCATCTTTCTGGTCTACATCTACTGTTGCTGTGAGGTCTCCGTTGGATAATTTTTTGGCAAATTCCACCCCTTTGTTGATTGGGTTAGCAATAGACCTGGCAAAAACAACAGATACAACAACGATTATTATGCCCACGATAACGGCTACAATAATTATTTCATTTCCTAATGCCTGAACAGGCTCCATTACTTCTGCCTCGTCAATTTCGGCCATCATTGCCCATGTTACATCTCCAAATTGTACAGGTGTATAAGCGGAATATACAGGATTTCCATTGTAGTCAGTTATTACCTCTGCATTTGTCCTTCCTGCCAGCGCCTCATTCACGGCTTTTGTGTTCACCCCGTTTTCACTGACCGTCCCGGCAAAAGATGCTTCTACTGAATGCCCTTCCGGGTCGAGGTAAGAGTCTGAACGCATTAACTTATCCGGCCCTACAAGATAGGTTTCTCCGGTTTCTCCCATTCCTGCACGCTCTTGCATAATTTCATTGATTGCATCAAGCGAGACTTGATATGCCAGCACTCCGATCTGCTCTCCATCATTGTTCTTTATTGGCCCGGAAACAAATGAAGCAGGTTCATCTGAAATGTCATACCATGCAAAATCCGTAAGCCCGTATTCATTTTTTCCTTGTTTAAATGCTTCTGCCAGCGGGGAGCCGGACAAGGATCCTGTCATAACATTCTTTCCCAGGTCACCCTCCTTCGCTACTGTATAAACAACATCTCCATCATTTGAAATAAAGAACAGGTCGTAATATTCGTATTCATTGACATACGTTTCAAGTTTCGGCCCATGGGCATCATTCCATTTTTGGTATGTGCTGCTATTCATGCCGCTGGTGTCGTAAGCACTGATGAACCTTTCCGCTGCCATTTCCACAGCTGTGTTGGAAGAGTAAACTCTCAGGTCAGCAATCCGCTCCTCAAAGAAGGAATTGATTTGGTTTTTCTTAATATCCCTGACTGCTTGCAACTGGCCGGTACTTTGTTTTTCCAAAGCATCCTTTGACTGAGTATAAGAAATTGCTCCCAGTGCTGCTATAGCTGCTATTCCTATTGCTAAAAATACAATAATGAGTTTCGTTGAAATTTTAATGTCTTTCCATTTCATAAAATATAGTTTTTAGATTAGTTTTTATTGAGGCGTTGCAGTGCAACGCCTGTACAATCTAATAGATCGTAGTTTTATAATTTAATCTGTTTCTGTTTGAACAGGATTCGACTGAGCCGTATCCGAAATCTCTGTTAGTTCTTCTTCAGTTAGGACTTTTTGCATATCAAGAAGCATTACGAATTTTTCCTCCACTTTTGCCATTCCGCTGATGAACCTGGATTTGTACTTATTTCCTATACTTGGTGGTGGTTCAATTTGATTATCTGCAATTTCAATTACCGATAAAACTTCATCTACTATTGAGCCCAAATGAATGGTGTTTCCCTCCATCTCCAAATCCATTACGATGATGCAGGTGTTGTTCGTGTATTCTGCCTCCGGCATCCCGAATTTGATGCGGATATCAATAACCGGGAGAACCATGCCACGAAGATTTATAACACCTTTCATATAATCCGGAGCTTTGGGGACATCCGTGATTCTTGTCATCTCCAGAATGTTTAAAACCTGGGAAACATGAACCCCGAATTCTTCCTCGCCTAATTTAAATGTGAGATACGAATTTGTGTCATTGTTTTCTTGTTCCATGTAAACCTCCGTTTCTTATATTTATAATTTTAAACCAAGTAATGAAAATAATCAACTATTGAACAGCGTATTATCACCTGTTTTTATGATCAGGTATTTCTACCTATGTGGCTTGTTGATTTTATAAAGTACCCTGATATTCAGGACTTAGGTTCTTTGAAGCTATAGTTTAGATTTATGAAGGAAATATTATGCCTGGTAATCTGTAAAGCTCTAAAAGCGAAACTCCTTCTATATATAAAATAATATTAATTTATTAAGGAGGGCTATAAGGCTATGGTTTTCTATCGCCTGCAAGATGGTGTTTTTATACTTATTTTACGTGTTTTTACGTAGGTGAACAATGTTCGGCCGTTAAACTACGTATTGATGTTTACTGCATTATTTTTTGCAGTCCTTGTAAAACACAGGTTATTAGTGTTTTGCATTTATCAAAAAAACCGGCTCGTTCGTCTCCTCAAAACAGGCATTCGTCAATAAAAATTGCTGGTTGGCGTAAGCATTTGTTGCGTGTGCTTCGTGCAGCCTAATCAAGGGTTCCGATCTATTCCTCTGGGGTCCAAGCGGACGCTTGAACCAGTGGGGGCCTCTTTCTCTTCTTTTCTGGTCCAGGCGGACGTTGAACCAGTGGCGTAACATATTTATTGAATAAACTTCTTTATAGCATTTTTCAGTTCATTGCTGCTTATAGGTTTTGAAAAGTATTCGCTGCAGCCTGCTTCTATTGCTTTTTGCCTGTCCTCTTTTGATGCAAAAGCTGTTTGGGCTATAACCGGGAGTTTGGGCCTCAAATCTTTTATTTTTTTTGTCGCTTCATAACCGTTCATATCCGGCATTTTTATGTCCATAAGCACCAAATCAATTGACGGTTTATTTCTTACTTGTTCTATTGCTTCCCTGCCATTTTTTGCCCGGAGAAGGGTAATATTCTTGTCATTTATAATTTCTTCTATCAGCATGTAACTGGTTTCATCGTCTTCAGTGACTAAGATAGTAAGGTTGCCAGGAAGGCCCTCCAACTTTTCTTCTGAAGTTTCTCTCGTTTTGTTTTCTTTTGAGGACGGCCTTTTATAAGGAATAGTGAAGTAAAAAGTGCTGCCTTTATCCAGGGTAGACTTTAGCCAAATTTTTCCCCCCAGCTTTTCAACATAAGCTTTTGAAATACTTAAACCCAGACCTGCACCCTCATATTCACGAGAAACATCCAGTTCTGCCTGTCGAAAACGGTCGAACATTTTTTCTTGTAATTCAGGAGAAATTCCTATGCCCGTGTCGCTAACATAAAATTGCAGCATGTCCTTTTCAAGTGTATAACCGAATTCTATCTCTCCTTCTTTTGTATACTTTATTGCATTTTTAATAAGGTTGCTCAGAATTTGATTTAGTTTTGTGGTATCTGTTACTATAAGCGCATCTGAAGAAGAAAGTGCTGTCTTGTGTTTCAGTTCCAGATTTTTTCTTTCAGCCTCTGGCCTGAAAAATACCGCAAGTTCATCCAGCAGGTCATTAACAGAGGTTGTGCTGTATTCTACTTCCGTCTGATCAGCCTCAATTTTAGCAATGTCAAGCAGATTATTGATGATCTCCAGCATGCGCTCCCCACTTTTACGGATAATATCAATAAATTGCATTTTCTTAGTTCCTGTCAACTGTGGATTTTTCAACAGGTCGGCAAAACCCAAAATGCCATTCATGGGCGTGCGTATTTCGTGGCTCATGTTTGCGAGGAACGCTGATTTTAGCCGGTCGCTCTCTTCTGCTTCTTTGCGTGCTTTTTCTAATTCTTTATTTATTTCTCCCAGGTATTCATTTTGTGCTTGCAGTCTTTCATTCAGTTCTCTTAATTGTCTTTCAATTTTCTTCCGTTCGGTAATATCTTCACCCGAAGTTAATATACCTGTTATTTCTCCATTATTATTTCGAAGGACACTGTTATGCCAAAGGATTGTTTTGATTTCTCCTTTTTTCGTAACTACTGTATTTTCGGCAACTTTTTTATCATCTGAATTTTGGTCGATTAAGTCTCTGAATATTTCTCTGACTCGTTCCTGTTCATCTTTTGGCACACATGTATTTAACCAGTTTTTCCCGATTAATTCTCCTTTTTCATATCCTAATAATTGATGCCCGCTGTCATTCAGAAGGGTTATGTTTCCTTCAGTGTCCATAGAAAGAATGATTTCGGCTGCTATATTGAGGTATTTCTCTGCCGTTTCTTTGCTTTGTCTTAGCGCTTCTTCTGCTTTTAATCGTTCCGTAATATCCCTTATTAGTCCTATAAATCCTGTTGTATTGCCATTTTCGTCTTCTAAATCGAAAACGTTTACTTCTCCCGGGAAAACAGAGCCGTCTTTTCGTTTATATTGAATGGTTTTCAGGAAGTCCTTTGTTTTTTCTTTCACTTTATCCAAGGATTCTCCCAGCTCCTCATATTCTTCTGAATTGTGAAAGATTCGCTTTGTACTTTCGCCTTTTATCTCTTCAAGTTTATACCCAAATAAATCGGTAAATGCCGGATTGCAGTCAACTATGTTTCTGTCATTATCAACAACGAGTATAGCGTCTCTGATAGAAGTAAATAAATCACGGTATTTTTTTTCTTTTGCTTTGAGGCCTTTTTCGAATTTTTTACGCTCGCTGATTTCATTTTTCAACTCCCGTGTCCGTTTTCTTACCTGTTGTTTTAGTGTACGCGACCAGATAAGGGATAATATAAGGATAAGAATCAGGGGAATAAGAACATAAACCGCATGTTTCAGGAAGTCATTAAAAGTATAATCGGGTTCTTCGTAAATCCCCAACCAGTCAGCATAGATGTCATGGTATTTGCGTGAAGCTTTAATTGCTGATAGCCCCTCTGTAAATTTAGACAGCAACGCTGTGTTTCCTTCGCCCACGGCAATGCAATAATCCGCCGAATGAATTGTTTCCCTTGTCATGGTGAGATTTTCCCATCCGTGCTTATCTTTGTAGTAATTTGTTAATGCCCTTGAGGTAATTGCATAGTCATACTTGCCGTTATGTAGATTTTCTAAGGCTTTTTCCTGCGTTTCAACAGGAGTAAGTTCTTCTTTTAATCCGACCTCCAGAGCGCGATCATGCATGAGGTCGCTTTCTTGCACAACTACAGATTCCCCTTTAAGTTCTTCTAAATTTTGCGGTAATTCGGAGTTCTTGCGTCCCACAATAACGTAGGTAATATGAGTATGGGCAGGTGTCAGGTCAAAGGATTTGTCTCTTTCAGGGGAATAAAGCATTCCTTGTATCGCATCAATTTGGCCTTCTTTCAGCTCTTTTCGTATTTGAGACCACGGGCCCAGGCGAAATGTGATGTTCATCCCTGTTTCTTCAGCTATGGCCTTCATAAGTTCTACACTATAGCCTGTAGGATTGCCGTTTTTATCAAGATATTCGTAGGGCGGATAGTTGTGGTCCCCGCCAATAATAATACGCTGTTTGGTTTTTTTGTATGATTCGAGGGAGGCAAACCATTCTGTATGGAGTTGCCGGTATGTACCATTTTCATTTACAATCGACAAGCCTTCATTAAGCAAACTTAGTAATTTTGAGTCCCCTTCACTTACAGCAAAACAGAATGTTTGGCCAAATATACCGGTAGGGTCACCTACTATTTTGAGGTTTCTGATCCCGTTTTCTTTCATTAACTGAAGAGCAGTTAATCGTTGTATTACCACGGCATCATGCTGGCCTTCGGAGAGTTCAATTAATGCACGTTTAAATGTTGTTCGTTGAATTATTTCAGCATCCAGCTCTTTCCGCCGAAGGAATTCTTCTGAGTTATCCCCTTTCATCACAGCCACTTGCTTTCCCGTCAAATCTTTAACTGAATTTATCTCATCTTCATCTTCACGGACAACAATGGCGCCGTGCATAGTGAGGTATGGCACGGTGAAATCATACAGTTCCTCCCGTTCCGGAGTGCGGCCAACTAACGGCAAAGCATCAATTTTTCTATTTACCAGATCGTATTTTAATTTGTTCCATGCCCCGGTTTTAAATTTCACTTCTATTCCCATTTCGTTTGCTGCTTCGCGGAACAGTTCTACCGAAAACCCGGCAGCTTCGCCCTGATCGTTAATAAAACAGTAGGGAGGGTAATCTATTTCGGAACCTACAAGGATTGTATCCGGCGGTTCTGCTTGATTTTTTAAGTTATAAGCGGATATTTTTGCATCAGGCAAAACAAGGAAGAGTAAAAAGAAACTGATTAACGGGAAAAATTTATGTTTGAAGAGATTGTTTATCAAATAATAAGAAGCTTCCATGTTTAAGATATTTATCTCCAATATACATTTTTTGAGTAAAAATTCAAAGGATTTTGTTTAAATGCCGCATTAATCATTACTTCTTCTTTTTTAATGAACCATATAAGGCATAGAAGGCCATATAAGAAGTATAAAAAAACTTATGTGCCCTCATGTGCTTCCCGTAGAAGCGGGACAGGTTATGTGGTTCAAAAAAGTGTCAGGTTTTATACATATCGATCCATAATTACCATCAAATCATCCGGGTCAATTGGTTTTGCAATGTAATCATTGGCGCCTGCTTTTATGCATTTTTTGCGGTCATCGCTCATCGCATAAGCTGTTTGGGCTATGATTTGAATGTTCTTGTCATTTTCACGTATCTTTTCAGTGATTTCAATTCCACTTGCCCCCGGTAATCTGACATCCATCAAAATCAGATCGATGTTTTCATTGTTTTTATATTCATGCAACCCATCTTCTCCGGTTTCTTTGAATATCATTTGAGCACCTGTAGGTTTAAGGATTGCTTTTACATATTCCCGGCTTGTGGGGTCATCTTCTATGACCAGGATTGTTTTGCCTTCCCAGTTATAAGCTTTTTGCTTTTTATTTGTTTTTTTCTTTTCTTTTTTTTGCGGTGTTTCATAAGGGATTGTGAAATAAAACGTGCTTCCTTTTCCGGGCGTTGATTCTAACCATAGATCACCCCCAAGGATTTGTGCCAGGTTTTTGGAAATGGTTAAGCCCAGGCCGGTTCCGTCATAGTTTCTTTTGCTTGAATCATCTATTTGCCGGAAACGCTCAAAAATATATTCCTTATCCTTCTCAGAAATTCCAAATCCTGTGTCCTGAACATAAAATAAGAGGGAACTTTCGGAATGTTTTTTGTATCCAAATTCTATTTTTCCTTCATCTGTAAATTTGAGCGCATTACCAATAAGGTTCACCATTATTTGCCTCAGTCTTTTCGAATCGGTGATTAAAAAGCTCTCTTCCCGTTCAAGAGGTTTATCTACTTCTATTTGCAGATGTTCTTTGCCATAATTCTTTTTGTCTGTTTGATAAGCTTCGTATAATTCACGAAGCATATCGTTTAAGCAAAAACTTTCTTTGTGAATGGTAAACTGGTTGGCTTCTATTTTTGAAATGTCAACGATATCATTGATTATCTGTAACAGGTATTTGGAGCGGGAGTGAATGATTTCCAGAAATTTGGCTTGTTCCTTTTTTGGATAATCCGATTCCAGAAGCACCTGTGAAAAACCCATGATTCCATTCATTGGCGTACGAATTTCATGGCTCATGTTGGCAAGAAAAGCTGACTTCAGGCGGTCACTTTCCTCTGCTTTTTCTTTGGACTCTTCGAGCTCT
>JBNJFT010000016.1:0-22578 GCA_051747065.1 Bacteroidota bacterium
CCTTAATTTCTATAAGGCGCTTGAGCCTGTTATTCCTGATAATTACTCTTCTATAAAGATCATTCAAATCAGAAGTAGCAAACCGCCCTCCATCCAAAGGAACCAATGGCCGTAATTCAGGAGGAATAACAGGTGTAACCTTTGTTATCATCCATTCAGGTCTATTCCTTTCTTTGGAGCTTCGAAATGCTTCTACAACCTGTAGCCTCTTTAAAGCTTCTTTTTTTCGCTGTTGAGAAGTTTCATTGTCTGCTTTATATCTCAAAGAAAATGAAAGTTCATCTAAATCAATTCGCGAGAGCAGCTTATAGAGAGCCTCAGCTCCCATATCTGCGATAAATTTATTTGGGTCAGAATCATCTAATTGCTGATTTTCCCTGGGTAAAGATTCAATTATATCAAGGTATTCTTCCTCTGTCAGGAAGTCCAGATAATTAATTCCATCTTCTCCTTTTATACCGGGATTAATAACAACATATCTTTCGTAGTAGATTATTGAATCCAGTTTCTTAGTAGGTAATCCGAGCAATAATCCAATTTTATTTGGAAGTGATCGGAAATACCATATATGAGCCACAGGAACAACTAACGAGATGTGTCCCATTCGTTCCCGTCGCACCTTCTTCTCGGTAACTTCAACGCCACATCTGTCACATACGATACCTTTATATCGTATCCTTTTGTATTTACCGCAGTGACACTCGTAGTCCTTTACCGGACCAAAAATCCGTTCACAGAACAACCCATCCCGTTCAGGTTTATAAGTGCGGTAATTAATTGTTTCAGGCTTTAGTACCTCTCCATGAGACTGTTCTAGTATCTCTTCCGGAGAAGCAAGCCCTATGGCTACTTTATTAAAATCACTAGAAATTTTATTTTCCCTTCTGAATGACATAGACTAAATATTATTTAAGACAATCTAACAAACGCTTAAAAGCGCAATATATATTACTCCTTAATAAGCTTAATACTCAAACCGAGACCTCTCAACTCATGTAGTAACACATTGAAAGATTCCGGAATACCAGGAGTCGGCAGAGGGTCACCTTTAACTATGGTCTCATAAGCGCGAGCACGTCCATTGACATCATCAGACTTTACCGTAAGCATTTCCTGAAGAATATTGGATGCACCAAAAGCTTCAAGTGCCCACACTTCCATCTCACCAAATCTCTGACCACCAAACTGTGCTTTACCACCCAATGGCTGTTGGGTAATTAATGAATAAGGACCTATAGATCTTGCATGTATTTTATCCTCTACCATGTGGCCTAATTTTAACATATAAATTACACCAACTGTAGCCGGTTGATCAAATTTTTCACCAGTTCCTCCATCATAAAGATGCGTTTTTCCATAAGGAGGAAGACCTGCTTTATCGGTATATTTTGTAATCTCTTCAAGTGATGCTCCGTCAAAAATTGGTGTTGAAAATTTAACTCCTAATTTTTCTCCAGCCCATCCAAGAATAGATTCATAAATCTGGCCAAGATTCATTCTCGAGGGCACTCCCAAAGGATTTAATACAATATCCACAGGAGTTCCGTCGTCTAAGAAAGGCATGTCTTCGGCACGTACTATTTTTGAAATAATTCCTTTGTTTCCGTGTCGACCGGCAAGTTTATCGCCTACTTTTATCTTTCTTCTCTTTGCAAGATAAACTTTCGCCATCTGCACGATTCCTGTCGGCAATTCATCGCCAATAGTTATATTGTACTTTTCTCTTCTAAGATCTGCCTCTATTTCTCTTCTTTCGATTGCATAATTATGCAACAGTGTTTTTATTATTTCATTTTTCTTTTTATCTGTTGTCCACTTTTTCGGACTAATATTAGTGTAATCAATTTCCTGAAGAATCTTCTGTGTGAATTTTTTTCCTTTAGGAACTACTGTGGTGTTAAAATAATCTTTAACTCCTTGAGATGTTTTCCCATTTACTAAAACAAATAATTTATCAATTAGTTTATTTGTTAATTCATCAATTTTATTTCCATACTCTTTATCTAAAGATTCTAATTTTTCTTTATCGGTATCTTTAGTCTTTTTATCTTTTGATGCACGAGTAAAAATTTTCTTATCAATAATTACACCACTTAAAGATGGTGATGCTTTTAATGAAGCATCCTTTACATCTCCGGCTTTATCTCCAAAAATTGCTCTCAGAAGTTTTTCTTCCGGTGAAGGATCAGACTCTCCTTTTGGAGTAATTTTTCCAATGAGTATATCGCCTGGTTTTACATGCGCTCCACGACGAATAATACCATTTTCATCCAGATCTTTTGTTGCTTCTTCACTCACATTAGGAATATCCGCAGTTAATTCTTCCAGCCCGCGTTTAGTGTCTCTAACTTCCATAACATGTTCTTCAATATGTACGGAAGTAAACACGTCATTTTTCACAACGTTTTCAGATATTACAATAGCATCCTCGAAATTATAACCTTTCCATGGCATAAATGCCACTTTAAGATTCTTTCCTAATGCTAACTCTCCATTCTGCGTACCATAACCCTCAGTTAAAATTTGTCCTTTTTTAACCTTCATTCCTTTATGGACAATTGGACGTAATGTAACATTGGTATTTTGATTCGTTTTGTGATATTTCAGAAGTGAATATCTTTTTACATTTCCCTCAAAACTTACGAATTCTTCTTCTTCTGTCTTATCATACTTAATAACAATTTCCTTAGCATCAACATACTCAACAACACCGTCACCTTCAGCCACTATCTGTAATCTTGAATCCCTTACTACCTCAGATTCTAACCCTGTTCCAACAATAGGAGAATCAGGTTTCATTAAAGGTACTGCCTGTCTCATCATATTAGAACCCATTAAGGCACGGTTAGCATCGTTATGTTCAAGGAATGGGATTAGTGAGGCAGCAATTGAAGCAATTTGATTCGGTGCAACATCCATGAGATCAACAGAGCTTGAATCAGCGTAAGGGAAATCACCATCATACCTGGCCTTAACCTTTTCTGTTTGAAAAGCGCCTTTGCCATCAATAGAAGCATTTGCCTGCGCAATCATCTTAGCTTCTTCCTCCTCAGCGCTCAAATAAACAGAACCGCCAGTTGTTTGGTCAACTTTACCCTCTTTAACCTGACGGTATGGAGTTTCAATAAAACCAAGATTATTAATCTTAGCATATACACACAAAGAGGAAATCAATCCAATATTTGGCCCCTCTGGGGTTTCAATCGGACACAATCTTCCATAGTGGGTGTAGTGAACGTCACGTACCTCAAAACCGGCTCTTTCTCTAGACAATCCACCTGGTCCTAATGCTGATAATCTTCGCTTGTGAGTCATTTCAGCCAATGGATTTGTCTGATCCATAAACTGAGAGAGTTGATTTGTGCCAAAGAATGAATTAATAACAGACGATAATGTTTTTGAATTTATCAGGTCTATCGGCGTAAACACCTCATTATCACGAACATTCATTCTTTCTCTTATTGTACGGGCCATACGAGCAAGGCCAACACCAAATTGATTGAATAATTGTTCCCCAACAGTTCGTACACGTCTGTTGCTCAGATGATCGATATCATCAACGTTCGTTTTTGAATTAATAAGTTCTATCAGATACTTTATAATCTCAATGATATCATCATTAGTTAAAATCTTTGTATCGATAGAAGTATCCAGATTAAGTTTTTTATTTATTCTATATCTTCCAACTTCTCCTAAGTCATAGCGAGTGTCAGAGAAAAATAACTTATCAATGACATCTCTGGCAGTTGCCTCGTCAGGGGGCTCAGCATTTCTTAACTGCCTGTAAATTTGCATTACTGCTTCTTTTTCCGAGTTACACGGATCTTTTTGAAGAGTATTATAAATAATCGCATAATCCGTTTGAGTATTATCTTCACGGTGCAGCAATATTGAATCGGATCCTGAATCTATAATCTGATCAATATGCTTTTCTTCAATTACTGTATCTCTTTCGATAATAACTTCGTTACGTTCAATAGAAACAACTTCTCCGGTATCCTCATCAACGAAATCCTCTACCCATGATCGCAACACACGCGCAGCCAATTTTCTTCCCACAACTTTTTCAAGATTGGGTTTTGAAACCTTCACTTCATCTGCCAGATTAAATATTTCGAGAATATTTTTATCGCTTTCGTACCCAATTGCTCTTAAAA
This sequence comes from Bacteroidota bacterium, assembly GCA_051747065.1. Taxonomy (GTDB): domain Bacteria; phylum Bacteroidota; class Bacteroidia; order Bacteroidales; family UBA12077; genus JAGXLC01. Next base: position 4,158 of record JBNJFT010000016.1, read on the forward strand.
GGGTTGTTACCGGTAATTTCTTTTTACGATCAATATAAGCATACATGACGTTATTAACGTCAGTCGCGAATTCAATCCAGGAACCTCTAAAAGGGATAATTCTTGCGGAATATAATTTGGTACCATTAGCATGAATACTTTGACCAAAAAAGACGCCGGGTGATCGATGAAGTTGAGAGACAACAACTCGTTCTGCTCCATTGATAATAAAAGACCCTTTTTTAGTCATATAAGGCACTGTCCCTAAATAAACATCCTGAATAACGGTATCGAAATCTTCATGCTCAGGGTCAGTACAATAAAGTTTGAGTTTCGCCTTTAAAGGCACACTAAATGTTAATCCACGTTCAATACATTCTTCAATGCTATAGCGTGGTGGATCAACAACATAATCAATAAATTCCAGAACAAAATTATTTCTGGTATCAGTTATCGGAAAATTCTCTTCGAAAACCTGATATAAAGTTTCTTCTTTTCTTTGCTCAGGAGTTGTATTTAATTGAAAAAAATTCTGAAATGATTCTACCTGTATTTCTAGGAAATCCGGATATGATAACTGATTTTTGGTGGATGCAAAAGTAATTCTTTGCTTATTCTTCTGTAATGTCATTCTTCCCAGGAATTAAATGAACTTTACTACAATAAAATAGTGAAAAAGGTTAAGAATCCTATAAAAATATAGGATCCTAACCTATTAAAAATATGTTGAAGACCAGATACTATTTAAGTTCAACTTCAGCTCCGGCTTCTTCTAATTTAGCTTTCAGTGATTCTGCTTCCTCTTTAGGCACACCTTCTTTTACTTCTTTAGGTAAAGAATCTACCAATTCTTTAGCTTCTTTTAATCCTAAACCAGTTAATTCTTTAACTAATTTGACGATTTGTAATTTTGCGCTACCTGCTGAATTAAGAACAACATTAAATTCTGTTTGTTCTTCTGCTGCTGCGCCTTCTTGACCTTCAGCAGGACCTGCAGCTACTACAGGAGCGGAAGCTGGTTCAATTCCGTATTCGTCTTTCAATATGTCTGCTAATTCGTTAACTTCTTTCACTGATAAGTTAACTAATTCTTCTGCAATCGCTTTTAAATCTGCCATTGTTTTCTAAATTTTAATGATTTTTTTAATTGTTTTTTCTCTACGACTCTTCTCGTTCAGATAAAGTTTTCATAACACCAGCTAGGATGTGACTACTTGATTTCATACCTGAAATCACGTCATTAATTGGTGATTGTAATTGTAATATAAGATCTCCAATAAGTTCTTCTTTTGATTTTATCTCAGTTAAAGCATCTAATTGTTCATCACCTATATATACAGATTCCTCAACGTAAGCTCCTTTAAGAAGAGGTTTTTCATATTTTTTCTTCTTCCTGAAGTCTTTAATGACTTTTGCAGGAGCATTACCTTTATCAGATAAAATGATAGAAGTAGGTCCGTATAAAATATCATATAGTTCACCGGCTTCAAGATTAACCTCATCAAGAGCTCTTTTTAGCAGAGTATTCTTCACAACTTTTAATTTCAAATCATTATCAAAACAATGTTTTCTTAAAAGCAATGTATCCTCTGCATTTAATCCTGAGATATCAGCCACATATAAGTGTGTCGAATTATTTATGTCTTCAATTACTGAATTAACAATTTGTTCTTTTTCCTCGCGTCTCATAAAGCTTCAATTCTTTAAAATGTTCTAAGCTTAAACAGCCTTTCTTAAATCGCTCGGGTCAATTCTGACACCGGGGCTCATGGTACTAGATAAAGTAATACTTTTAATATAGGTACCTTTGGAAGAAGTTGGTTTTAGCTTCTTAATAGTATTAAGGAACTCTCTGGCATTCTCCTTGATTTTTTCAGCCTCAAAAGAGACTTTCCCAATGGATGTATGGATAATACCATATTTATCGACCTTAAAGTCGATTTTTCCTTTCTTGATCTCTTCAATTGCCTGTCCGATATCGTTTGTAACCGTACCACTTTTCGGATTAGGCATTAGACCTCTCGGTCCCAGAACTTTTCCAAGCGGTCCGACTTTTGGCATAACAGAAGGCATAGTTATTACGACATCGAAATCAACCCATCCTTCTTTGATTTTTCCAATGTACTCATCCAAACCTGCATAATCGGCACCTGCAGCTTTAGCTTCTTCCTCTTTATCTGCACTACAAAGAGCAAGAACTTTTTTTGTCTTACCGGTACCATGAGGCAATGTAACAATGCCACGAACCATTTGGTTAGGTTTTCTAGGATCTACTCCCAATCGAACATCTATATCTACTGAAGCATCAAAACTAGCTGTATTTATCTCTTTAACAAGTTTAGCTGCTTCATCAAGTTTATATTGCTGATTACGATCTAACTTTTCTAAAGCCTGTTTTCGTTTTTTAGTTAATTTCGCCATTGTTGAATATTTTATTTGTTCCCAGGGAACTTTCCTTTTACTGTAACACCCATACTCCTTGCTGTTCCAGCTATCATGGACATTGCTGACTCAATAGTGAAAGCATTTAAGTCTTCCATTTTATCTTCTGCAATGGTTTTTATTTGATCCCATGTAACAGCTCCAACTTTATCCCTATTAGGTTCAGATGAACCACCTTTTAATTTTGCAGCTTCTAAAAGTTGAACAGCAGCAGGGGGAGTTTTTATAACAAAATCAAATGATTTATCAGAATATACTGTAATAATAGCAGGTATAACCTTCCCTGCTTTCTCTTGAGTTCTGGCATTAAATTGTTTACAGAACTCCATAATGTTAACCCCTTTTGCTCCTAAAGCTGGACCGACAGGAGGAGATGGGTTTGCTTGTCCACCTCGGATTTGTAATTTTATAACACCTTCAACTTCTTTTGCCATAGTTTTTGTCTTAAATTTATTCTTTTTCTACTTGCATAAAACTGAGTTCAAGTGGAGTTTTTCTTCCAAAAATCTTCACCATAACTTTCAGTTTTTTCTTTTCTTCGTTAACCTCTTCGATTACTCCATTGAAGTTATTAAATGGTCCATCGATAACTTTTACTGTTTCACCTACATAAAATGGAACATTTAATTCTTCGTCACCTTCTGCTAATTCATCAACCTTACCAAGAATACGGTTAACTTCAGACTTTCGTAAAGGTGTAGGCTGTGTTCCTTCGGTTCGGAGGAAACCGATTACATTAGGAATATTTTCAAGTAAATGCTGTACATCCCCTACTAAAGCAGCTTCAATCAAAACATAACCTGGAAAAAAGTTTCTTTCTTTGCTAATTTTCTTTCCGTTACGTATCTGATATACTTTCTCTGTGGGAATTAATACTTGATCAATATAATCACCAAGTTTTCCTTTGGCGATCTCATTATCCAAGTATTGTTTTACTTGTTTTTCCTTACCCCCAATTGCTCTCAGAACATACCATTTCTTTTCTTCTTTTTCAGCCATTACCACACATTTACTTTAATAAAACATATTGTAAATAAATTCCATTAAGTTTTCAAATGAAAAATCCATTACAAATACAATCAACGCAATTATTAAGGAAGCAACCATTACTATAACTGCACTACGTTGCAGTTCGCTCCATGTTGGCCAGGAGACTTTATGTATAAGCTCGTTATATGAATCTTGAATGTAACCTTTTAATTTCATGCTTTAAACGATTTAGCACGGGTGGTAAGACTCGAACTCACGACCGGCGGTTTTGGAGACCGCTGCTCTACCAACTGAGCTACACCCGTGTGGAAAAATATGTACGAAAAGAGTGTTTCAAAAAATTAACGAAACACTCTTTTCCAATATTATTCAACTATCTCAGTGACTTGTCCTGCACCAACTGTACGTCCTCCTTCACGGATTGCAAAACGTAAGCCGACATTCAAGGCAACTGGATAAATTAATTCAACTGTAATGGTAACGTTATCACCAGGCATGACCATTTCTGTTCCTTCAGGTAATTTAACATTACCAGTAACGTCCATGGTACGAATATAGAATTGTGGCCTATAATCGTCATGGAATGGTGTATGACGTCCACCTTCTTCTTTTTTCAACACATAAACCTCTGCCTTAAACTTAGTGTGAGGAGTTATGGACCCTGGTCGGGCAATTACCATTCCTCGCTTGATGTCGTCTTTATTTACACCACGTAGAAGTAGACCAGTATTATCACCAGCTTCACCTCTGTCAAGAATTTTTCGGAACATCTCAACACCAGTAACAACTGTCTTTTTCTTCTCAGCGCCTAATCCTATAATTTCGACTTCTTCACCAGTTTTAATAACACCGGTTTCAATTCTACCTGTAGCAACAGTTCCTCGTCCTGTAATAGAAAATACGTCTTCCACAGGCATTAAGAAAGCTTTTTCAATATCTCTTTTTGGAACCGGGATATATTCATCAACATAATTCATTAGTTCCATTACTTTCTCTACCCATTTTTCTTCTCCATTCAATGCACCTAATGCTGAACCGTGAACAATCGGGGCATTTTCACCATCGAATTCATAGAAGTCTAATAATTCACGAACTTCCATGTCGACTAATTCCAATAGCTCAGGATCATCCACTAAGTCAACCTTGTTCAGGAAAGTAACAATTTTAGGGACACTTACCTGACGTGCAAGGAGAATATGTTCCCTTGTTTGTGGCATTGGCCCGTCAGTACCAGCAACAACAAGAATAGCCCCATCCATTTGGGCGGCACCCGTTACCATGTTTTTTACATAGTCAGAGTGCCCGGGGCAATCCACGTGCGCATAGTGACGATTTGCAGTTTGGTACTCCACATGTGCTGAATTAATAGTTACACCTCTTTCTTTTTCTTCAGGTGCATTATCAATAGAATCAAAAGATCTAACTTCAGAAAGGCCTTTTTCAGCTAAAATTTTTGTAATAGCTGCGGTAAGGGTAGTTTTCCCATGATCGACGTGGCCTATCGTTCCGATATTTACGTGCTCTTTCGATCGCTCAAATTTTTCTTTTGCCATAGCTTCAAAATATTAAAATTTACGATTTGGTTATATTTTTCTCATTTTGATATATAAAAATACGAAAAAATAAAGCCAAAGGATCGAGCCAATGACGGGAATTGAACCCGTGACCTCTTCCTTACCAAGGAAGCGCTCTACCCCTGAGCTACATCGGCAAAATTAGAGCGGGAGACGGAACTCGAATCCGCGACCCTCAGCTTGGAAGGCTGATGCTCTACCAACTGAGCTACTCCCGCTTATAGCCAAAGTGGGGAGGGCAGGATTCGAACCTACGAAGGCATACGCCAGCAGATTTACAGTCTGCCCCAGTTGGCCGCTTTGGTACCTCCCCAAAAACAGGAGCCGATGGAGGGATTCGAACCCACGGCCTGCTGATTACAAATCAGCTGCTCTAGACCAACTGAGCTACATCGGCATTTTTACATATCAAAAAAAGAACGTTATTAAATTCAAAAATCGGTTCGCAAAGGTATATATTTTATTTATCTTACAAAATATATTACTTCATTTTTTTAAATTATTTTCCTCGTTGTTTTTCTTTTCTTTTCTTTAGCTGTTTCTCAAGTGCACTAACAGCAGAATCGGTTGATTCTTCGAAAGTACTAGCTTGTTTTTTTGCAAAAAGATCACTTCCAGGGATTTGAAGTTTGATCTCTGAAATCTTGTTATCAGGTGACTGGTTCTTTTCTATCTTCAGAAAGATCTCAGCTCCTATAATATTGTCATAAAATTGATCCAATTTACTTACTTTAGTTTCTATAAAGTCTTCTAATTTTTTATCTGCATCAAAATGTACAGAATGAATTTTTATGTCCATAACTTTCCTCCGAATTTAATTTCTAGGATGAGCCTGTTTATATATTTTCTTCAATTTTTCAAAAGTACTATGCGTATAAATTTGGGTTGCAGACAAATTTGAATGTCCCAAAAGTTCTTTAATTGCATTTAAATCCGCTCCATCATTTAACATGTGGGTGGCAAAGGTATGTCTCAATACATGAGGACTTTTCTTTTTCATCGTTGTTACAATTGAAAGGTAACTTTTTACAATCCTGTAAACAGCTTTTGAGTATAATTTTTTTCCTTTATTAGTAACCAACAAATAATCATCCTCATTGGATCGAAAATGCTTTTCCCGCAGGGATATATAGTTTTTAATAAAATCAATCAATTGATCATTGAGAGGCACAATTCGTTCTTTGTTTCTTTTCCCCAGTATATGTAATTGTTTTTTCGGAAAATTCACATTTTCATCCCGGATGTTAACTAACTCAGAGACTCTTACACCTGTTTGATAAAGAATTTCAATGATCAATCTGTCCCTCATTCCAAAAAAATCATCTGAGAATAAATCCTTATTCTCTAGATAATTCATTTGCTTCTCATCAACAAAGGAAGGTAGTCTTCCTTCGGTTTTTAAAGTAAAAACTTTCGCTAAGGGGTCGAATTCTATTTTATTTTTCCTGCGTAGAAATCTAAAATATGATTTCAAAGTCGAGAGTTTGCGGTTAATTGTCCTTCCGGAAATATCTTTTTCCATCATCTGAACAATCCAACTGCGTATAACCTTTTCCGGATTCTTTATTTCAGAAATATCTCTACTTTTATTTACAATTTCCACATGATCAAAAAATTGTCTTAGATCATTATGATAAGCACGTATTGTATGTTGTGAACACCTTTTTTCGTGCTGGAGATATTTAAGAAATTGTTCTATAAGCATAGAGTTAAACAGTTATTTCAAACTGTCCCTAAAAGATAAAAAGATGTTTCGGGTCTATTCCTCGTTTTCCTGAAGTTTCTGTTTGTAGATAGCTTTTTTCTTCTGCTCTCTCCGCTCCATTGAAGGTTTAGTATAAGCTTGTCTTTCTCTTAATTCTTTGATAACACCTGTTTTCTCAAATTTTCGCTTAAATTTCTTTAATGCTCTTTCAATGTTTTCGCCATCTTTAACTTGTACTATTATCATATTTGTCCTCCATTTTTTATTGAGCCGCAAAGCTATTAAATTAATCCCAATTTTTCAAAACGTTACATTCAAAAAAATATTCTTCATTTTTAAATTATTAGTTATCAAAACAATATAAATAAAAAAAAATAAAAAAACAACTTAAGATTTTAGGGTTCAATATATATACTCACTTTATTGTATGTTTGTTCATCTAAAATATTGTTTTCTTCAAGTTCCTTTGTCGTTTTAATAGCACCTTTGTAGTCGATATATTTCAAAATTGCTTTTGTCTGATAAGCGCTGATATATGGATGACTGATTAGCTCATCAAAAGTTGCATTATTCAGCTGTATCTTTTCTATTTCCGATGTATCCACTTTTAACGACTTGTTAATCTTATTGTAAACCGTATCGTTTATACCATACACTTCTTTCAACTGCTCTAAATCAGAAAAACCTCCCAAAAGATCGCGGTATTTGCAGATTCGTTTTGCATAGTAGGGCCCAATACCATGTACAAGTAAAAGGTTGAAAGTATCTGCTTTATTAAGATTAATAATGGTATCTTTTCTGTTGTAATTACTCTTCTTTTTCTTACTTTCTTGTTTATCCTTGTCACTCTTCATCTTTGGTTGATCCGGCAAAACAATATAAGACTCAAGATCTGAATACAGGTCTTGGTCCAACCCATATATTTTTTTTAAATCCTCCTTCACATAGAATTTGCCTCCGCTATTCCTGAAATTTTCTATTATATCGATAAGACTATTGTGCAACCCCAGCTTTTCCCATCCATTTCTATCTAACTTATTGGGATTAAAATTAAAAAGCTCTCGTTTTATTTCTTTATCATCAGAATCGGTATATTGTGTTATTTTTTTCTGTCTTGTGCTATTTTCCTGTTTCTTTTTCAATGAGCGATTAAAAGATGAAATATCCTTTTTGAAAGCAGAATGGTCAAATTCTTTTTCAAAATTTTGACGGGGAATATAAAAATACCTAAAGCCAATAAGTAGAAATATCAAAGTTAGTAAAACGTAAATTCCCCTCTTCTCCCTTCTGGAGAATGAAAAGAGTTGTTGAAAAAAATCTCTCACAAAAATATATTCTTTTAATCGATAAGATAAACCTTACTTCTCATTAACTAAAAGCAAGATTTATTAAAATCGTTGTCCTATCAATAATTAATTTTCAATAACTTACAGTTGTCAACGTCAGCACATTTAAAAATTGAAACAGCAACCTTCTCCTGTACTTTAATTAAGCAAATATGAGTCGTTCCTATGATTTTTCCTATAAACTTTCTGAAGAAGAAACCATAAAGAACAGACTTCAACTTAAAGCTTTAATAAACCAATACCATGTAAAAAAACCATAGCTATAGCTATTGGCGCAAGAAATTTAATAATAAGAACAAATATATTAGTCAATTTTGCTTTGTAAAGACCATCACTAGTAATTTCTTCTTTTATATGTTTCTTGCCGAGATACCATCCAAGGAAAACAACAATAAACACTCCTCCAATTGGTAAAAACACACTTGAAGCGGTAAAGTCAAGAAGTTCAAATATATTAAAATCAAAAATTCTCACATCTCCCATTACTCCCCATGACATAGTTGACATGACTCCTAAGACGGTTATTGAAACAGCGGCTATAATGGTTGCTCGTTTTCTTAAGATACCGAGTTCCTCAACAAAATATGCAACTACAACTTCAAGAACCGAAATCGAAGAAGTCAAGGCTGCAACTCCTAAAAGAATAAAAAAGGTTAAAGAAAAGAAATATCCACCCGGCATCTGTTGAAAAATATTGGGGAGAGTTCTAAAAATTAAATCCGGACCGGCATTAGGCTCTATACCGAAGGCAAACACAGCGGGAAAAATAGCAATTCCTGCTAAAATCGCAATGATTGTATCAGCTGCAGAAACATTAATTGCTGTACTTGTCAGATTTTGTTTTTTATTTATATATGAACCATAGGTGATAAGAGTTCCCATCCCAATACTAAGAGAAAAGAAGGCTTGTCCAAGTGCTTCAAGTATACTGTTCGTATCAAGTTTAGAGAAATCGGGGCTAAACAAAAATTCAAGGCCTTCGGAAGCACCGGGGAGAGTAATAGCCCTGATATCCAGCACAATAATAAGCAGAAGCAAAATAGGCATTAAAATTTTTGCATATTTCTCAATACCTTTTTTAACACCGGCAATAACAATCCAGGCTGTCAAAACCATAAAAACCAATTGCCAGAGAATCGGGCGAAAAGTACCTGCCTTAAATGTTTCAAACATAGTTGTCAATTGGTCCGGGTTCTTTTCTGCAAAAGCATTTGAGAAGGAAAGATATATATATTCAAGAGTCCAACCTGCAACCGTACTGTAAAATGAAAGAATTACAAATGCTGCAACAACTCCCAATAAACCAATCAAATACCAATAAGTGTTCGGGGCTAATCTTTTAAAAGAGCCAAATGCATTGCGTTGAGCTCTTCTTCCGATAGTAAATTCAGATAGCATTACCGGCATCCCAATAGCAATAATAAATAAAAGGTAAATCAGTATAAATGCACCTCCACCGTTTTCACCGGCAACGTATGGAAATCTCCAGATATTCCCTAATCCTACGGCAGAACCTGCAGCAGCAGCGATAACTCCGAATTTTGTTCCAAAACTATCTCTCTTAGAAGGGTCAAATTTTGCCATGCCTATAAATTTTTTTGGATTGTTTTTTGCTGAACAATATTATAAAAAATGTAATTAAAAACAAAACAGGGGAATCGGCTGATTCCCCTGTTTTATATTTTTTAAATTTATTATTCTATGCAATATCAATCTCTTTCGCTAAATATACATCCTGAATGGCATTTAGCAATTCAACTCCCTCTTTCATTGGTCTCTGGAAAGCTTTTCTTCCGCTAATCAGCCCCATTCCACCGGCTCGTTTATTAATAACAGCTGTAGCAACGGCCTCACCGAGATCAGAACCACCTTTTGAAGCACCTCCTGAATTAATCAGACCAATCCTGCCCATGTAATTATTTACTACTTGATAGCGCGTTAAATCGATTGGATGATCGGTTGTTAATTCATCGTAAACTTTATCATGTGTTTTTCCAAAATCAACGGCTTTATACCCTCCATTGGTTTTCGGCATCTTTTGTTTAACAATATCAGCCTGAATTGTCGCTCCAATGTGATTTGCCTGTGAGGACAAGTCTGATGCCAGGTGATAGTCGTCACCTCCTTTTTTGAATGCATCATTTCTTAAATAACACCAAAGGACGGTTGCCATTCCTAACTCATGTGCTCTTTCAAAGGCTTCTGCAACTTCCATTATTTGTCTGTTAGATTGCTCGCTTCCAAAATAAATTGTTGCTCCTACGGCTGCAGCTCCAAGGTTCCAAGCTTCTTCCACAGTACCAAACATGATCTGATCATAGGTATTTGGATAAGTTAATAATTCATTGTGATTAAGCTTGACCAAAAATGGAATTCTGTGAGCATATTTACGGGAATTAGCTGCCAGCACACCAAAAGTAGAAGCAACAGCATTGGTTCCACCCTCAATAGCCAACTTGATGATGTTTTCCGGATCAAAATAGATCGGATTGGGAGCAAAAGAAGCTCCTGCTGAATGTTCAATTCCCTGGTCAACAGGAAGAATGGACAAATACCCTGTGCCTCCAAGTCTTCCGTTATCAAACATTCTTTGTAAACTACTCAAAACCTGCGGGTTTCTATTTGAATGATAAAATACCCGTTCTACAAAATCAGCACCAGGTAGATGCAATTGATCTTTTTTAACGGTTTTACACTTATGATTCAATAAATCATCAGCATTCTCTCCAAGTAAGTCAAGAATTTTATTGTATGACATAATCTTATTGTTTTTTTGAATTTATACTTTATACAAAATTAAGAAATAAATTGGAAGTAATGAAAAATTAAAACGGATAACCAATAGCAATGTTCCATGAAAGTGTTCTCGCTGATATGTTTCTGTTTCCGGGCAGCCATTTTTTCCCTTCCGGGAATGAAGGATCTCTCATTTTTAATCCCAAGTCCAAACGCAAAATAGAAAAAGATAAATCAAAGCGCAACCCCAGACCAGTTCCAATAGCTAAATCATCAAAAAATCTCTCAGGGTAAAAAATAGTTTCATCGGGGATATCTCCACCTTGTTCAAGATACCAGATATTCCCAACATCAACAAAAAGCCCCCCTTCAAGGAGCCAAAACATATTAAAACGATATTCCATGTTTGCTTCAAATTTCAAATCAGCGGTTTGATTGGGGTAGCCTCGTTCATTCTCTGTTGAATATGAACCCGGGCCAAGAGACCTCACATTCCATGCACGAATGCTATTTGCTCCTCCTGAAAAATATTGTTTAACAAATGGAAGTACGTTAGAGTTCCCATACGGGAAGCCACCACCCATAAAAACTCGATAAACAAGCCTATTTGACTCATTTATAACATCATAATAGCGAAAATCTAAATCTAACTTTGCAAATTGTGCATAACGAATACCAAACAACTGATAATCCCCATCAACTTTTGTTGAATTAGCAATCTCATTAGCTGCAGTTAAAATATTGCCGCCCAGTTCGGAATTAAGACGAAAATATTGAAAGTCTTTTCCTTTTTTTTCACTTTGATTATTATATATCATATTAAAACTGGTCAATGAAAGGAAATGGTCATCATAACTAAATCTTAAATAGGAATCGCGAATATCTGAAAAGAAGTCACTCGAGATATATGGCAATCTAAGAACATTTAATTCAAAAGGATTAACGAAATAACTTAACTTAGAAGAGGTTTCCCATTTATAACCAAAAGACAAATTCGCCAGGGTACGAGTATAATCTGGTCTTTCCTGATAATTGTACATAGCAGAAAAAGAAGTTCTGGGATGATACTTTTTTACAAATTGTTCACTTTTAAAAAAAGGAATAATAAATTTCGGCACATCAAGGCTAACTTCAGTACCTAATTTTATTGTATTATCCAAACGATTAAATTTTTCAGGATCAAGAATTTCAAAAGCTCCTGTAAATTTTGTCTGAAAATTTTCTGCCCCATTTAAGAGACTTTTATGACTATACAATAAATTTCCTCCTCCGCCGAGATTACCAGAGGAATTCGTCCCTTCCAACTCAATTGTATATGACTGTAACTCAAGCTTCTTGAGATAAATATAACAATTCAATTTATTAACAGAATCTTTCTCTGTCTCATTAAATTTAATATTTATTGATTTAAAAATCCTTAGGGAGTTCAAGTGCTCATAAGTTCTGTCTAAATCTTCCTGTTTATACCATTCCCCCGGGAAAATATAATTGGCTTGAGCAAGAGTTTTTAAATCTATTCCAGGATCATCATCATAAATAAAATTCAAGCCGTCAAAATAAGTGGTATCCAGATTTTTCATATATCCCTGCTGCCCTTCAATAGTTTGTCTGGACTCATACTCCGGGAAGACATAAATATTATTAATTTTGTATCGTTTATGAGAGACTTTTTTTACTTCCCCTTCTTCATTTTTTATTGAAGATTTGCTGATTCTCAAATTCAAATCAACTTTATTATCCGCAGAGGTGGTATCAGCAACGTAACTAACAAAATTCTCAGAAAAATTATAAAACCCTTTATTCCTTAAAAGCCTTTCAATTCTTTTTCTTTCTTGCTCCATTTTTTCAACAGAAAAAATCTCACCTTGACGTATTAAACGATTGGTAGTATCTTCGTATATATAGGGTTTTAATAATGAATCGCGAACATCATAGGAAACGTTATTAATAATATATGGCTCATTTAAATCAATCATATATTTCACTTTTGCCTTTTGATTATCCAGAAACACAGTGTCTTCAACAACAGAATTGTAATAGCCTTTATTTTCCAAAAAATATCTAATCTGCTTTTTCGCTTCTTCTGTCATATACTTATCCCACACAACAGGCTCTTCCCCCATATTTTCAAAAACCTTGCTTAACCCACCTTCTTTATCTTCTCTGGAAAGGCTATAAATAAATAAAGGGAATTTCAATCCTAAAAATTTCCTGTTAGGCTTTTGTTTTATGTAAGACTTTAATTCATTCTTATCAATATCAGCATCATCCTTTTCGAGCTCTATATCGTATCCCTTTAACAAATACTTATCTTTGGGGACGTGCTTTGTGGTTTTACATGAGGAAAAGCCTATTATTAGAATAAGAGGGATAAATATAAATTTCTTAAATTTACAGCTTCTTTTTTTAAACAAAAAAGGTACCTTGCTATTGCTCATTAATCAAACAAATTAATTATGTTAAGCAAAAATAAAATTAAATTTATTAACTCCCTAAAAAAAAAGAAAAACAGAATAAAGAAAAAATTATTTATCGCTGAGGGAGAAAAAATTATTTTTGAACTATTTAATTCAACTTACGAGATATTAGAACTTTTTGCAACCGATTCATTCGCATCTAACCTTTCATTACAACAGAAATCAAAAATCGGTAATCTTTATACAATCACAGAAGAGGAACTTCAAAAAATAAGCGATTTAAAAAATCCCAACCAGGCTCTTGCAATTGTAAAAATTCCTGAATATGCCTTTGAACCAGAAGAAATAAAGAATTCATTAAGTTTGGGCTTAGATAAGGTAAATGATCCCGGAAATCTTGGAACTATAATAAGAACGGCGGACTGGTTTGGGATTAATCATATCTTCTGTTCTGAAGATTCGGTAGATTTATATAACCCAAAAGTTATACAAGCAACAATGGGTTCCTTCATACGAATAAAACTATTTTATAAGAATCTTGAAACTTTCTTGCCTTTATACTCAGATTTAACAGATTTTGTTATCTACGGGAGTTTCTTAGAAGGCGAAAATATCTATTCAGCCTCGTTACAAAACAAAGGTTTCATCATAATGGGTAGTGAATCTCATGGTATTTCAGGCAAGTTAGAAAAATTCATCCATAAGAAATTATATATTCCCGGATTCAGTTCAGGCCATAAGCAGCAACACTCAGAATCATTGAACATTTCCGTGGCAACAGGTATCGTATGCTCCGAATTTCGAAGAAAACTAGTTAAGTAATTCCCATTGAATTTTTTAATTCAACAGGTTGCTTGCTTATGGATGTGCCTGATTAAAGTATTACTCTCAAAAAAAAAGAGCTGCACAAGGCAGCTCTTTAGGGCGTTCAGTATTTTTGTATAACTTATTCTTCTTCTTCTTTTTGTGCCTGAAATTCTTTTATCAGTTGCTCCTGGAGCTCCATTGGCACTTGCTGATATTCAGAGAATCTCATTGTATAAGTAGCTCTTCCTCCGGTTAATGAGCCCAATGATGTTGAATACTTATGCATCTCAGCCAAAGGCACTTTAGCAGTGATCTTTTCAAATCCTTTTTCGCTATTCATGCCTTCAACAATGGCCCTTCTTCCTTGCAAATCACTCATCACATCACCCATTCTATCGCTAGGCACAAGCACTTCAACTATATATACAGGTTCCATAATCTTTGGGCCTGCATTTTTAAAAGCTGCATCAAACGCATTTCGTCCGGCTAGTTTAAAGGACACCTCATTTGAATCAACCGGGTGCATTTTACCATCATATATGGCGACACGGATATCCCTCGCATATGAGCCTGTTAAAGGACCGTTTTCCATTTTTTCCATAATACCCTTTAATATCGCAGGCATAAATTTATTATCTATTGCTCCTCCTACAATACAATTATAGAATACAAGTTTACCTCCCCATTGTAGTTCATGCTCTTGCTTATCCCTTACGCTTAAAGAGATATCCATTCCATTTACTTTATATTGTTTTGGATCAGGAGCATCATCATTATGTGGTTCAATAACCATGTAGACTTCACCGAATTGTCCGGCTCCACCCGATTGTTTTTTATGTCGATACGTTGCCTGGGCTACCTTTGTAATGGTTTCTCTATAAGGGATTTTAGGCTTAATAAATTCAGTTTCAATCTTTGCTATATTATCCAAATGCCATTTTAAAATGTTTAGTTGGTGTTCTCCTTGACCATGAAGGATTATTTGTTTCAGCTCCTTTGAATATTCAACCTTTATAGTTGGGTCAATTTGTTGCATTCTTGTAAGTTCTTCCCCTAATTTTTCTTCATCAGCTTCATTTAAAACCCTAATAGCAGTTCTGTATTTGGGCTCAGGGAATTCTATTGTTGGGAATTTATAATCCGTTTTAGCTTTATTAAGAGTTTGGTTAATTCCTGTGTCCTTTAATTTAACAGCTACGCCTAAATCTCCTGCGACCAATTCAGGTACCTTGGTTCGCTTCTTTCCTACAGCTATATATATTTGAGAAAGCCTTTCTTTATTCTGATTTTGTGCATTGACCAGGTCCATTCCTTCCGAAACTTTTCCTGACATAACTTTAAAATAGTTAATGTCGCCAATATGAGGTTCATTGAATGTTTTGAAAAAGAATAAAGAAGTAGGGCCATTTTCATCAAGCGGAACTTCTTTCCCGTCAACAGTTTGTGGGTTTGGTCTGTCTGCAGGGGACGGAGCACACTTAGTTACAAAATCCATCAATCTTCTCACACCTATGCCTTTTTCTCCGGCCAAACAAAATATTGGGAACAAACCTCTCTCCTTCATTCCTGCTTTAACACCGGATCGCATTTCATCTTCATCCAATGATTCTTTTTCGAAATAAAGCTCCATCAATTGCTCATCGTTTTCTGCCGCGGATTCAACTAAAGCATTGTGATACTCATCTGCCTTTGACTTATGCTCGTCCGGTATCTCCAAAACTTCAACAGCATCCTTATCCTTATTGTATTTATACATCTTCATTTTCAAAACATCAATAATCCCTTCTAATTCTGTTCCTGAATTTATTGGGAATTGAACAACTACAGCTTTTGTTCCAAAGTTTTGTTTTATTGACTCTAAAGTCTTCTCAAAGTTGGCTTTTTCATGATCCAGCTGATTGACTGCCAAAATAAGAGGCATGTTATGTTTTTCCGCATACCTGGATTGAATTTCAGTTCCAACTTCAACTCCGTTTTGACTATTAATAAGCATAATCCCGGAATCAGCGGCATTGAAGCCTGCTACTACCTGACCGATAAATTCATCAGACCCTGGAGTATCGATGATATTAATTTTATGGTCTTCATATTCTGTGTATAAGATTGAAGAGTAAACAGAATTAAGATGTTCATGTTCAACTTCGTTGTAATCAGATAAAGTGTTTTTAGATTCAACTTTTCCTTTACGTTCAATAACACCACCCTGATATACCATTTCTTCACTAAGGGCAGTTTTTCCACTACCCGCGTTTCCAAGCAAAGCAATATTCCTAATTTGATTCGTCTTATAAGTTTTCATAATTCTCGCTTGAATTTTATTTATTAATACTACTAATTAGTTGTTTTTCATTACTTTTTAAATGATTAGGCTCCAAAAATACTAATTTTTTGTAAAGATTCAAGGATATAATTGACTTAGGTAGGTCTAATTTTTTTATTTTTTTTTAGGTTCCTTTAAATTATTATTTTATTTTTGCACTCCAAACATGGTGGGAGTAGCTCAGTTGGTTAGAGCACTGGATTGTGGTTCCAGGGGGCGTGGGTTCAAATCCCATCTTCCACCCAAAAAAGCCCGGTAATTCCGGGCTTTTTTAATTTTTACATAGAATTAAAAATTAATCAAATCGAATAAACTAACGCACCTATCGATATAAGTACAATATACCTGTATACTTTTTGCTTTCATGATTAACTCCGTCGTATCCTTTCCCAATAATCACATATAAATAAACCCCTTCAGCAGCATCACGGTTGCTATTCTTCACTTTTCCTTTCCATCCTTCCCAGTCATCGGGATTACCTTCATATTTATACACCAATTCTCCTGACCGATTTAATATAGTAACTTCAACTCGTTTCATTGAAATGATGCCACGAGGGCTTCCGGGATTTGAAATATTGCTCTTTTTGGGTAAAACAAATTTGTCATTCGCACCATCCTCATTTGGTGTGAAAACATTCGGAATCATTGAGGTATCTATCATTGACGAATCAACTTCTAAATAATACAATCCCTTATCGTCTGCACAGCCATAGATGTTCTCGGTAGAAAGTTTCACCGCATACTTTCCCGGCCGATATTCGGGTAAGGAATCATCTGAAGGCGTTTCCTGTCCGTTTTCCCAAAGTGTATCCAAAACATACTCATCGTCATTCGCACTTAACAAGCTATCGCTGTACCTGTAACTAATCCAATGATGAGAATCGGCATTCTTTGATTTGTTTTCAAACTTCGCTTTAAGCAAAGCCTCATTAATGTCTGATTGCTTATAATCCTCCTCTGTACCATCTTCCAAAACTTTTTTTGTGGAAAAATCAGATTTAACAGCTTTGGCAGTAACATCTTCAATTGTATCGCTTTTCGTATTTCCAAATGAATTCGTAACCTCAAGATAATAATCCGAGTCTTCGTAGGGAATTTTATCAGAAAAAGCAGTAACCTGTCCTATTTTCCCAATAAACTTATCCCCATAATCATAGAGAGTTTCCGGATCATAAATGTTTACATTTTCGCTTGCTTCCCACTCAACAGTGCGCTCATTATCAAGCGTTAATTCATTAAAGGAACTATCTGAAAGATTATAATACGTATAATCAACGAGATTAAAAGCATCAACCGCCATCCATAAACTTTCACAATTGTTTTTCTCTTCCCGTATTTCCCCAAATTCCGGAAATGTGTCCATTACCACCCAGGATGTATATTGTTCTATACTATCTTCATCATTCGTGATCTCAACTCTAAGGCCTTCTACTGTATCTTTCAACATTCCTTTTGAATAAAGGGAATCCATTTCAATTTTTGAGGTTAAAGAATCTTCATGAGTAAAGAGTGAATCAAATTCCTCCGTATTTTTGTTAAAACGGCTCCATTTGAAATCAGAGGTATCCTCAGTGCTATGTTCGGCCGCAATAATTTTATCAGGATTGGACTCATAAAAAACAAAAATGGTATCCTCGCCGTAGTTTGTAGCTGCAGAATAATCAACAGAACCAAAAGGGCCATACATTTGGGAGAAAACAAAATTGCTCGTTAACAAAAGAGAAAAAGAAAGAAAAAGATACTTTATAATTCTATGAAAATACATTTGCTGTAAATTTTAAATCAAGCTACAATAATAAGAAATCTATATTAAAAATACTTTCTGCTTTCTTTAAAAAACGTATGATGTGAAATTTATTATTGAATCCCTTCTAAAAAGTACTTGGTAATTTTGAATTTAAATTTCAGTTATAAATTTTATAGAATACAACATATTATAGCGACCAGAAAATTTTCTTATTCATTTATCTTCAACATTTTGAAAAAAGTACAAAAATAAATATGTTTCCTCTTTGAGTCCTGAAAGATTGAATATATTTTTGTTGATTAAAAATATTGATCCGTGGAAGAATTTATACAAGATTTAAATACAGCCCAAAAAG
>JBNJFT010000017.1:0-1382 GCA_051747065.1 Bacteroidota bacterium
TCAGCCTAAATAAAATTTGTTATATTTGCGCAACAATTCAAATAGGAAAACAAAAAAGGAGTGTTGAATTATGGCTGGCCATAGTAAGTGGGCAAATATTAAAAGAAGAAAAGAAGCACAGGATAGCAAACGTGCTAAGATTTTTACTCGTGCGGTAAAAGAAATCAATGCTGCAGTGAAAGAAGGCGGCAGTGATCCCGAGTCGAATTCCCGGCTTCGGACGGCAATTCAGAATGCTAAAGGGGTAAATTTACCTAAAGATAAAATTGAACGGGCAATTAAGAAAGCAAGCAGTGAGGGCGGTGCCCAGCCTCAAAAGGTGAGTTTTGAAGGATATTCACCAGATGGCGTAGCAATTTTTGTTGAATGCCTTACAGACAATAATAATCGAACAGTTAGTAACATACGCGCAATCTTTAATAAATTTGGAGGCAGTTTAGGAAAGAATGGTTCCATTCAATTCATGTTTGAGCAAAAAGCTGTTTTTACAATTCCTAAGAAAGAAGACATGGATTTAGAAGAGCTTGAGTTGGAATTGATTGACGCAGGTGCGGAAGATATTGATGTTGGTGACGATGAATTTTTAACCGTGACTGCTGCAAAAGAAGATTTTGGTAATATTCAGAAAAAACTTGAAGAACTGGGAATTCAACCAAAAAATTCTTCTTTGCAACAAGTCCCGACAATTACAAAAGAGCTGGATGTCGAATCAGCTTTAAAGGTAATGAAAATGATCGATGCTTTCGAGGACGATGATGACGTTCAGAATGTCTATCATAATATGGAATTAACGGACGAGTTACAAAAAGCCCTGACTGAACAAGAGTGAGCGAAAATCGCTCAATTTGGGTAATAATAATTTGATTGTTTTGCTTTTTTTTAATATTAAGCGGCCTGAAGATAGAAGGGTCGCTTTTTTTATTTCTGTCTTAAACGTTTTTATTCTATTTTTATCTAATTCTTTGATAATTAATTTAAATTCTTTCAGTTATGAAGTCTGTTATATTTTCTTTTACTCGCCTGTTATTAGTGCTTTTTGCTGTAGGCATTAGTTTTTCTTCTTATGCGCAAATGCAAAGTAAAATTAAAACGCCCGCTGATTTTTTTGGATTTCAGCCCGGAGCAGATCGTATGCTTTTTGATTATGAAAAGCAGATAAATTACCTGGAGCATCTGGCAAATCATTCTTCGCGTCTCCGAATGAAAGAAATTGGAGAGTCGCCAATGGGGAAACCAATGTATGCTGCATTTTTTTCCAAAGCTGATAATATAGAAAACCTGGATAGTTTAAGGAGGATTAATGAGGAATTAGCGTTGAATCCTAATTTGAAAGAGGAACAGAAAAAAACATACCTTCAAAACGGAAAAGTTTTTTTCATTGC
>JBNJFT010000017.1:1482-22214 GCA_051747065.1 Bacteroidota bacterium
GATGCTTCTATATGGAACTGGATGGGCGTATTCGGAATGAATATGATCAAAGATATGACCAATGAAGGGCTTGCAGGTGTTTCTCAGCATTATGCTTTTGATAATTATTGGCCGGGTTCTACCGAAACTTGTATTTGGAAGAATGTTATCGGGTTTCTTACAGAGTCTGCCAGTGCAAAATATGCTTCACCGGTTTATGTGGAACCGAATGAATTGTCTGTTCGGGGAAAGGGACTTTCAGAGTATGAAAAAAGTATAAATATGCCATTGCCATGGGAAGGAGGATGGTGGCGCCTCAGCGATATCGTAGATTATGAAATTGTTTCTACGATGTCCATTATCAAAACTTGCTCAAAACACAAAGAGGATATTTTGAGTGTTAGAAACGATTTGGCTAAAAGTGAAGTGAAGAAAGGCAAAACAGAAGCACCTTATTATTATATCTTTCCTGAAAAACAACACGATGAAAGCGAATTGGTGGATCTTGTGAATTTGTTGGATCAGCATGGGGTGAAACGTTATAAACTTACTGATAATGTTGAAATAGAGTCAAGGCAATTTAAAAAGGGAGATATTGTTATTCCGTTAGCTCAGCCTTTCCGGCCGTTTATTAAGGAAGTTCTTGAA
Source organism: Bacteroidota bacterium (assembly GCA_051747065.1). GTDB lineage: Bacteria > Bacteroidota > Bacteroidia > Bacteroidales > UBA12077 > JAGXLC01. Next base: position 2,110 of record JBNJFT010000017.1, read on the forward strand.
TCGCAGGATTATCCTGTAAGGCATTATACTCCCGGTGGCGAAATAATTAAACCTTACGATATTACAAGTTGGTCATTGCCACTGCATAAAGGGGTGGAGAGTTTTGAAATTGATGCAAGATCGGAAAAGATTGAATCTTCGTTACAAGAAATTACAGGGAGTTTTAATCTTCAACAAAAGCAAGGGAAACAAGATTCTAAGGCGATGTTTTTTCCTTATTCTCACAATGAGAGTTACAAAGTTGCCTTTTGGGCCAAAAAGAATGGGTTGGATGTGTATTATACCGATCAGGAAGTGGAAGTTGACACTGAAACTCATTCGTCTGGAGGTTTTATTATACCCAATCCTGAAAATGGGAAGATTCTAAAAAGATTAAATTCAAAGATTACCACGAAAACTTATTATTTAGAAGATTATAACGATCTTAAAAGGAACAAGTTACAGGTTCCGAAAATAGGACTTGTAGAAACATATATGCATGACATGGATGCAGGCTGGACGAGGTATTTGTTTGATGAGTATTTCATTCCTTTTGAGGTTATCAGGCCAGGGGAAATTGCTGATGAGGAATTGTCTGAATTTGATGTTGTGATTTTTCCGAATACGGATAAGTCTGTTTTATTAAAAGGAGAGTATGAAACCGACGAATATTACCGGATGAGTGATTATCCACCGGAATATGTTGAAGGAATGGGAGAGAAAGGCAAAAAGAAAATAATGCGATACTTTGATAATGGAGGAAAAATTATTTCATGGGGAAAATCCACTGAATTATTCATGAAAAAACAAAAAATTGAAGATGAAGACGGTGAGGAAGAACAGTTTAAACTTCCTATAGATAATATTGCCGGTAAAATGAAAGAGAAAGGTTTGTTTTCCCCGGGAACTCTCGTAAGTGTTGAGGTAAGGGAAAAAATGAACTTTACAAAAGGTGTGCCCGGGCAGATTGGAGTTTTTTACAGGGGAGACCCGGTTTTTAAAACATCTATGCCGGTATTTGACATGGACAGGAGAGTGTTGGGCAGTTTTTCTGAGGAAAATGTTGTATTAAGCGGATATGCTGAAGAAGCTGAACTTCTGGAAGAAAAACCGGCAATGTCATGGATAAAAAAAGGAGAAGGAGAGATGGTGATGTTTTCTTTCAACCCACAGTTTAGGGCGGCAGTACCATCTAACTATAAATTGATCTTTAATTCTCTTCTTTTTGATCGTAACAAGAAATAAAAAAATTAGCAGCCTATAAGAAGGGAGTTTTTAGATTCAAAAAAATTATTTAGGTTTTCACATCTTTTTCATATAGGATGATTAAGTTAATTAAGGCCCCTAATTTAACTTAATCATCTCATATTCTAATTCTTTGCAGTCATAAAAAAATGCAGTAATTTCGTTACATTTATTGAAGATAAGTTAAATGAACGAAAGAACAAAAACAATTCGGAAAGCATCAACCATTGGAATGGTTGGAAATGCTATTTTGGCTATAGCAAAAATTGTCATAGGAGTTATTTCGGGCAGTTATGCTGTTATCAGTGATGGCCTGGATTCTTCTTCTGATATTTTAACTTTTGGGATTACTTTTTATACATCAAGAATTATCAACAAACCACCGGATTATAAGTATCCTTATGGATATCAGCGTGCAGAGGCAATTGCTACTAAGGTGCTTAGTTTTGTAATCTTTTTTGTTGGGGCACAGTTATTTTATTCCACACTTATTCGGATTATAGAGAATGAACCCCATGAGATGCCTTCAATGATAGCCTTGTATGTCACAATTTTTTCTATCGTGAGTAAATATTTGTTGTTTGTTTATCAATTTAAAACAGGCAAAAAAATAGACAGTACAATGCTTATAGCAAATGGGAAGAATATGCGTAATGACATATTGATTTCCCTTTCTGTCTTGATTGGGTTGTTTTTTACTTACTTTCTGGAACTTCCTGTATTCGATCTAATAATTGCTATGGCTGTGAGTATATGGATTATGAAGGAGGCATTCTCAATTTTTATGGAGAACAATATTGAGTTGATGGACGGAGTTGAAGATTCTTCCATTTACTATCGTATATTTGATGCCGTAGAAGAGGTCGAAGGTGCAAGTAATCCACATCGGGTGCGTCTTAGAAAACATGCCAATCAATATGTAATTGCTTTAGATATTGAAGTCGATCCGAAGATTTCAATTTGTGATGCCCATCAGATTGCTAAAAAAGTGGAAAATAATATTCGGGATAAAATCGAAGATACGTATGATGTAATGGTTCATACAGAGCCTTTGGGAAATGAGGAAAGAGAACAATTTGGATTGTCAAGAAAAAAATTAGATAACTCAGGTAAATAGTAGCTTTATGAAAGATTATAAAAAACCAGAAGGCTCATACATCAGTTTTATGAGCAATAAGGTGAAACTTTACGGAGGAATTAATCTTGCCCAGGGTTTACCCGGTTTTGCTCCTCCCGGAGAGTTGCTGGATATTCTCAGCAAGGTTGCATATAAAGGTGTGCACCAATATGCGCCGGGTAGCGGAAATGATGAATTATTGAATTTACTGGTTGAGAAATATGAGAAATTTGAAAAAGAAGATTTTCTCATAACGAACGGTGCTACCGAAGCGGTTTCACTTTTATATACTTATCTGAACAATATTCTGGATAAACCATACTCTTCTCTTGCTTTTGAGCCGGTTTATGAGAGTTATAAAAAATTGCCCGGAATTTTTAAGGATGAATTTATACCGTTTCCTTTATCAGAAAGTGGATCTGTTGATTTTCAGAGGCTAAGAGATGTTTGCAAAAATGAAAATACTAAAATTATCTTTCTTAACACTCCCGGTAATCCACTTGGTAAAATATGGAAACGCGAAGAGGTTTTACAGTTATTAAAGTTAGCCGGAGAATTAAACATTTTTGTAATAGCCGATGCTGTTTATCAGGAACTATATTTTTCAGAAAAACCCTATAATCCGATTGAAGATTTTAACGATAATCTTTTTTATGTAAATAGTTTTTCAAAGATATTTTCAATAACCGGGTGGAGAATTGGGTATTTAATTGCCAGCAGAAGGCATATGTCCTCAATAAAGTCAATTCATGATTACACAGGACTTTGTGCTCCTTCTGTCTTACAAGAAGCTCTTGCAGAGTTCGTAAGAGAATATAACCGGGGAGATTATTACGTTAAGATTTTAAGAAATCAGATGAAAAAAAGTTTTGAACTGCTGAAAGAAGCCTTGGAAAAATTAGGGTTTTATATTCCTGAAATTGAAGGAGGATTTTTTATTTGGGCAAGGTTACCTGAAAAATGGGAGGATGGGTTCCAGTTTGCAATGGAACTTTATGAAAAAGAACAGGTTGCAGTTATTCCCGGCGAGCATTTTTCTTCTTCTAAGAGGAATTATATCAGGTTTAATATAGCCCGGGAACAAGAAGAAATTGAAGAAGCCGTTAAACGACTGAAACGTTTTTTAAATTCTTAAAAGCGTAGAGTCAATTTTTAAAGGATATATACTCACCCTTTTTATGCTGCATGTTTCCCGTGCTTATTGCTGCCACCTTATACTCTGTTATTACCTTTTTTCTCACAAACAAGCTTCTACTTCTGAATGTGTCTAAAAAGTGCCAAAAAAAAAGGGACCAGGCTCAAAACCTAATCCCTATTTTGGTATAATATTTTTAATTTCTCTAGTAAAATCTATAGCGTTTATCTTTAATATCTGCAGCTTCTTTCAATGCTTCATAAGCCCGATAAGCGGCAGTTTGTTGAATTTGTTCCAGTTCCCTTTGTTCGTACATTTGTGGGTCTACATTTTGATTCGTAATATTTGTAACTTCGATTATGTAAACACCATTTTCTCCTTTAATGGGGTAAGACAGTTTTCCTTCCTCAAGAACCGCGGCCGCACCTGCAATTTTAGGTTCTGACCCAATGTCTGGTATTCGGACTGAGTTATAATTGATATTGCTGGCTTGCTTCATAGTTAATCCCATTTCTTTTGCCATACTTTCTATGGAATTGGCCTTAGCGAGATTTTCATCCATCTTTTTAGCTATCTGATCAGCTTTCTTTTTTTCTTTTACTTCTAATTTGATGTCTTCTCTCACCTGATCGAAAGGAGCAGTTCCTTCTTCCTTTATTTCTGTTACAAAACCAATAACAAATTTATCATTAATTTCAAATACTGCATTGTCTTCGGAAGATATTATTTTGTTCTCATCTGTTTCAAAAGCAGCACGGATCAATTCATCCGGGTCTTCCAGCCCGGGAATATCCTTGGAGTTAGGCTGCACATTATTAGCCGTTCTTTTTGTCAACTCTTCTTTTTCAACTGTTTTGTTGAATTTATCGTATGTGTCATTATTGCTGACAAATTTATTAGCTTTCGAGTAGATATTTTGATAAGTCTTGGAACTTGGCTCAAGTCGCCTTGCTACTGTTGCAACCTGTACTTTCTTTTTAGGTTGCCCTTTTTCAAGGACTTTGATAATGCGAAAGCCCTCATTTGTTTGTACTTGCTTTACGGCTCCGGTTTCCGAGAATTGTGCTGTATCTACAACCGATTCGTTAAAGTTTTCTTTGTGAATCCAACCTGCATAGCCACCTTCGCTGGCCGTAGTTTGGTCGTCTGAGTGTTGTTCGGCAATTTTTTTGAAATCAGCTCCTTGCTCTATTTCCTGGGTTAGACTATCTGCTAGTTGTTTTGCTTTTTGGATATCTCGTGTTTGTCGATCGGGTTGAATCAAAATTTGACGAATTTCTACAGAATCCGGTAATCTTTTTATGTCAACCAATTTTGAAACTTTATACATATCGTCTTCGAAATAGGGTCCATATATGGCACCTATATCTTCTGAAAACATAAAATCTGCAATACTATCTGAGAGTTCATCTTTTTTCCGGTAATTATTATCGAATTGAACATCACTGTTGAGATTTACAAATTCCTTATTTTCATTTGTTCCATCAAGCTCTGGTTTTATGTTTTTAATATAGCTTTTTGTTTGATCCTTGTCTTCCTGGGTTGGTTCAATATCGAATGTAACATATTCAACATCTCTCGATGCAGATTGTTTGTAGTTTGCTTTGTGGGTTTTGTAATAATCTTTCAGTTCAGATTTTTCTACCTGAACTTTGCTGTCTGAGATGTCAGTATATTCTTGAACGATGTAATTGATGTCAACTCTCTTGGAAATAAGGTCTGAAAATTTTTCAGATTCATTGGAAGTTATATATATGCTATTGTTTACCAGATTGTTGAATTTGTTAAATTTTCTTTCCTTAATCATTTGGTCTTCCAGAAAGAGCCAATATGCTTTTCTTTGTCTATTTTCTCCTTGATCATAAGTTTTAAGGAATCGAATAATGGCCATTGTGTTTAATTCTCCTGTTTCCGGGTCGGAGAATATTTGTTTAATCATTGGATGAATGTTTTCTCCCTGAACCATATCCCATAACTCTTCTGTGCTGACATCGATGCCAAGCTCTTCATATTCATCAGCCATAACATATTTTCTTGTAAGGCGTTCCCATACTTCTTCTCTTATCTGCTCCATTTTCTCTTCGTCTAACGTAGATTCGTTTTGAGAGAATTTATTAATGTTAACCAGATTTTCAATTTCTTTCTGAAAATCCCTGTAGTCGATAGACTCACCGCTTATTTCCGCAACTTCACGTTGATTACTGCGGAAGGCTTGACCTCCTTGTTTAAATAGATCTCCCAAGACAAAGGCTAAGAGCGCCATGCCAATAACAATTCCTATTAATAAACCCGCTCTGTTTCTTATTTTTTCTAATGTAGCCATTGATTTGTTCTTTTTATGATATAAATATTTGATTATAAATTTTTGAAGCTACGAATATAGAAATTTTAAATCTTTTTTAGGTAATATCAGGAAAATTCTTTTAAATCAAATCTTTCTGTTATTGTGTTGATCTGTTTTACCTTTTGATACAGAACGAGCTTTGATATTGAAGAATTAAAACCTTGAAAAACAAGCCAGTTGTTGACTGATAATGAAGGGAATGTGTTTTTTAACTGTGATGTTTTTTATTCGCTGTCGGAGACAGGAATAATTTGTGAATTATTCGGGTTAAAATATTTAATGAAAAGGATTACTCTGCATTTTTTCTGATGTGTCTCCGCAAAGCATACATGACAAGAGAAATTGCAGAAAAAAGAAAGAACATAAGGCTGTTGTCAATATTATTGGTAAGTGCTTTTTTTATTCCTAATACAAAGCACGCAATTGCAACAATTATCCAGATGATCTCTAAAAAATGGATGGGTTTTTTATTCATCTTCTTTTACTTCAAGAGTTCCGCTGGTTTCTTTTATTTTCCAGTTGGTGAAATTTTGGTTTGCTTCCATTCCTTTACCGTGAATTATTCCATCGGGCGTTTTTATTCGAACATATCTATCTGTATGAATGATTTCCTCAGCCTCATTCCAGATAAGGTATTCTGTATTCAGGGTATCTCCTTTATCATTAATTGCAACAACGTCATTTTCAGCTTCCCATAACTTGTCACTTTGATGGTAAATAGCATAGTTCGCAGTAATTTCTGATGTTAATGTTCCTGTACTGTCTAACTGTTTTACATGTAAACCTTCGGGAAATTTGATATACGGTTCTTCTACTGTGGTGAATTGATTTATTTTTGGGGAGATTATTCTGACTGTAACCTGGCCATTTTTTGTGTGGGTAATATTCGCATCAGTCATAGAATGATCGGGAAAATTTGATTTTTCTGAAAGCAGGTTTACTGTTTCAATGTCATTATCGCATGAATAAATAAAAACCATAATCCCACTCAATATAAGCGGGATTATGGTTTTTATTTTTTGGAATAGTCTTTTATTCAGATTGTCTGATTGTTGTAGTCTCATTAATCCAGCATCCTATTTCGTATGATTCTCCTAATTCCAGATTTTGGAAAAAGATTGTTTTTTTATCCGGGAACCGTGGTCTGTATGATTCAATATACTCATCAGCTTCATCAGCAACATCGGAGTCTACTTCTTTAGCTTTCTGGAATTTATCAACTGCTGCCCAATAAACCGTTTTTTGCTCAAATTCATCATCTCCACACTCTTCTACGGATTTTGTATACATTCTTCCGATTAAAATGTAGGGTTTTCCATTATCAGGGTTGAATTCCAGTGATTCTCTGGCATAATCTCTTGCTTTTTCTTTGTCTTCCAGTTTGTCAAAAGTAAGTTCAGCAAGTTCCATGTAATATTTTGCTTTTACTTTATCATCACCTTGAAGTTCTATTGCTTGCTCATAGAATTCTGCAGATTTTTCAAATTCATCCTTTGAGTAAAAAAGTTTTGCCAGTTGATATGCTGATTCAGATGAGGGTTCAATTTCGTTGAGATTAACAGCTGCATCAGCATATAAATCAGTTTCAGTACACTTTTGTTTTTCAAGTAATGAAGTAATCCTTTGTAGAAGAGCTTCGTCTTTTGGTTTTTCTTCAAATCTCGGTTCAAAGAGCTCTACTAAATTATCACATGTTGCTGCATCGGTATCTTCAAAGATATCGTTACACGCTTTTAATCCTCTTTCGTGAAGGGAGCTATTGGGCTCCTTTTCTAAATTCGCTTCAAGAATGTCAAGTGCAGTTGCATAGTTGCTGAGCACTTTTTTTCCTTCAATGACATCGTTGGAGTAAAGAGTTCGAGTGGTCTGCATGTAAGTTACAATAACTGAAACGCTAGTGTTGTTTCCTCGTAATTCTATGGATTTTTCCAGCAGATCATAAGCTTTTTGAAGGTTTTCTACTGTCTTTTCCGCATATTTAACATAATTGGTTCCTTTTTTTCCGATCACATAACCTTCTTGTCCGTAATATTCAATTCTTTGATCATAAAGCCCCATCAAACTATCCAGTAGTTTTGATTTCTGTTCTTTATCATCAGTGTTCTCGATTGCGTCTTCAAGCATTTTTTCTCCACGCAGATAAATGTTTTTTGATGCTTTAGGGCATTCATTGAAAATGATTTTCCATGGTTCTGCGGCATCTTCATAATTGTTTTGTTTGTAGTATTCAGAGTAGAGAGATAAATTCTTTAAGCATCTGATACTGTCTTTTCCTGAACCAAATTTGGAACCGTCTTCAGCGCCTGTTTGAGCAGATACCTCAAGGCCTGATCCTGCGATGAATAATATTAAAAAAAGTTTAGTTAAAGTTTTCATTGTTTAAAGTTTTTAAATTAACGATATTTTTGTTGCATAAACCAGAAATCGAAAAATGTTATACTAAAGTTTATTATTGCGTAATCTTTTTCTATTAATTCATTGTCAACTGTTCCTTGTCTTCCTAATTTGCATGATATATTAAAGTTCGTTCTGTTGTTTTTTAACGGTAAACCTAATCCAAAAGTTATGCCAAGATCTTTAATGTTTTTACCATTAAATTTATAATAACCGTTTTTATAATAAGCTCCGAATCGATAATTTATTTTTTTCAGGTAATTTTTTAGCGCTCCTTTGTCTGGGATATATTGAAATCCTGAATGAATTGAGTAACTATCGGAGATGTTATCATAATTTGAAAGGGATGACCAATTCGTATATTTAAAATCTGCGCCCCATAAAAATTTCTCGTTTGACAAAGAGAAACCCATTAGCAGATTTGAGGGATAATCTTCATTGAAAGAGTTAGTCGTTGATATAGTATCTAAATAATTTGTATGTGTTTCTTCATTTTCACCCTTGAAAGCAGGCGAGATATCATAAGAAGCTCCTATTGTTAAATCATAGTTTTTAAATATGTTTGGATCATATTGAATTCCTAAGTTAAATACGTGAGAGTTAATGCTTTGTTTTTTTTCCGTTAATAGTCCGTTATGTCTATATTCATCTGAATCATTCCATCCAATATTGGCCTCGTTTTGTATTGTGCCAAAAAGATAGGAATAGTTTAGACCTATCGATAAGTTTTTATTAATTTGATAAGCATTGCCAATATAAAGCTTTCTTGTACCTCCCTCGCCTTCATACCGATATAATTTTGTACCAGTGTTGCCTTCAACAGATGTTTCTATGTTGTATCCTGTATTTGAGTATGGCACAAGGCCTATGCTGCTTTTCCATTTTGATGTAACCGGAAACCCTATTGCCATGTGACTGAAAGCTGTTTCACTTTTTTCTGCTTTGCTATTTTCAGTAGAAAACTGATTTTGTTGTGTTTTTAACCCAACATCAAAAACAAAAGAATTAGTGTCTTGTGAGGTGTAGGATGCAGGATTTTGATAGTTGATTTTGTTTTTGACATGTAAACCTGCAGAAATTCCTCCCATGGCTTTGTTTTGGGTGAAACCTTCTTGTTCTATTTCTCCTATACCATAGCGTGAGAAAGGATGATGGCTATTTTTCTGGCTTAATAAAAATAGAGGAAAAAGTGTTAGGAAAAAGAGGGATATGAGCGTTTTTAAATTACTATTCATAAAGATTATTTTTCAAAATTTTATACAATCCTAAGTTAACTAAATTTGGTTCTGCAAAGATGTGATATTTTAATTTATTATCAAAGAATTTACAATCTCCACCTGTGATTATTGTCTCTGAAGGTGCATAAATTCCTCTAATGTATTCTATATATCGTTCTATTTCAAATATAATTCCTGTTTGTACGCCGGATATTATTGCTTCTCTGGTGTCCTGCCCTATGAAATTGTATTGGCCTGTTTGATGATAAAGTGGCAATTGATTGGTGAATTGATTCAGTGCCAGAAAACGCATATTCATTCCGGGGGAAATATTTCCTCCTATAAATTCTTTATTTTTGGTAATTATGTCAAATGTAATTGCAGAGCCCATATCAATAACTAATACGTTTTTGCCAGGAAAAAGATGATTTGCCCCGACAGCAGCGGCAATTCTGTCTCTTCCCAGACTTTCTGGGCTTTTGTAGCGTATTTTTATTGGAAGGGGAGTGTTTATTGACAATTCTATAAAATTTCTGAAGTATTTTTTCAGCCGGGGAGTATAAAAAGGTGTTGAAGACTTAACAGAAGAGATAATTACGTTTTTTACATTTCGTTTAAGTGCATACTGTAATATTTTTTGGTGATTTATCGTATTTAGTTTGTGCGTAGAAATTAAGCTGCCGGATTTGAATAATCCTAGCTTTACGTTACTATTCCCTATGTCTATAGTTAAGTCCATTAACTTTTAAATAATTCTGAAAATTATGAATTTTTCTTGATTTCTTGTAAAATTTTTAAAGCTTGATATATATCTTTTATATTTTTAACAGTCATAGTCAGTTTCTTGCCTTCTTTTATCTGAAATTGTTCATGTTGCTTTTGGACATACTGAATGATATTCATGAAAGTAGGGGATTGGTAATAAATTGAGTTTTGATTGGAGATAAAATGAAGGACCATCGTGTTGTTTTTGATCATTACTTTTTCAAAACCCAGGTCAATAGCTAACCATCTTAATCTAACAAGCTCAAGTAATTGCCTGGTTGCATCAGGAATCGGGCCAAAGCGGTCTGTTAATTTCTTCTCAAATGCTTTAAGAGCATCTTCATCGTTTATATTATCAAGTTCTCTGTACAAATTGATTCTTTCAGTTGTATTTGAAATATAATCATCTGGAATTAAAATCTGAAGGTCTGTCTCGATTTGGGAGTCTAAAATAAACCTTTGGGACTTTTCCTGTTTTTTGATGCTTTGTTCTTGTTCTTCTTTGTATAAGTCCTGAAAATCGTTTTCTTTTAACTCTAATAATGCTTCATTCAAAATACGGTGGTAGGTTTCAAACCCTATATCAGCAATAAAGCCACTTTGTTCGCTTCCCAGAAGATTCCCTGCTCCACGGATATCAAGATCCTGCATTGATATGTTAAAGCCACTCCCCAGTTCAGAGAACTCTTCAATGGCCTTAAGCCTCCTTCTTGCATCTGGAGTTACACTTGTTAAAGGCGGAGCCAGCAAATAACAGAATGCTTTTCTATTGGATCTTCCTACTCTTCCCCTTAGCTGATGAAGGTCACTCAGTCCAAATTTATGAGCCTCATTTATGATCATAGTATTGGCATTGGGGATATCCAATCCTGATTCAATAATTGTTGTGGCAATAAGAACGTCATACTCATAATTTATAAAATCCCTCATGATTTTTTCTAATTTCGCACCTTCCATTTGTCCATGAGCAACGACAGTTCTTACATCAGGGGAGATTTTATTAACTAGTTTCTCAATTTCATATATGTTTTGAATTCTGTTATTAATGAAGAATACTTGCCCGTTTCTTTGGAATTCATATTCAATAGCTTCTTTAATAATATCATCGTTGAATGTGTGAACTTCTGTTACGATCGGATAGCGGTTAGGCGGGGGAGTGTGGATGATGGATAGGTCTCGTGCTCCCATTAGCGAAAATTGAAGCGTACGAGGTATCGGGGTGGCAGTAAGTGTCAAAGTGTCAACATTAAGTTTCAGTCGTTTTAATTTTTCTTTTACTGCTACTCCAAATTTTTGTTCTTCATCGATGACTAACAAGCCTAAATCAGAAAACTGAATGTCTTTGCCAATTAAACGATGGGTTCCGATAATAATGTCAATCTTTCCCTGTGCCAGTTCTTCTTTGATTTCTTTCTGTTTTTGATTGCTTCTCAGCCTGCTTATATGTTCTATTGTAGCGGGGAAATCCTTTAGCCTTTCGGTAAAGGTTTGATAATGTTGAAGTGCAAGTATTGTGGTTGGCACTAAAATAGCCACTTGTTTGCTGTCAGCAACGGCTTTAAAGGCTGCACGTACTGCAATTTCTGTTTTTCCAAAACCAACATCGCCACAAACCAGCCTATCCATCGGCATTTCTTTCTCCATGTCTGTTTTTACCGATTTAGTAGATTCGAGCTGGTCCGGAGTGTCTTCATAAATAAATGAAGATTCTAATTCCTGTTGCAGATAGCTATCAGCGGAAAACTGATATCCTTTCTTCTCTTTTCTCTGTGCATATAATTGGATAAGTTCTTTTGCTATATCTTTGACTTTTCTTTTCGTTTTATTTTTTAGATTTTTCCATGCAGCCGATCCTAATTTGTAAATCTTTGGTGGTTCGCCTTCGCTTCCCTTGTATTTGGAGATTTTATGGAGAGAGTGGATGTTTACATAGAGCACATCATTGTCTTTGTAGATTAGCCGAACTGCTTCCTGCATTTTGCCGTTTACATCAATTTTTGCCAGGCCTCCAAATTTCCCAATGCCGTGGTCTACATGCACTACATAATCGCCGGGGTGGAGATTATTTAATTCTTCAATATTTAATTTTTCTTTTTTTGAAAAGCCTGATTTTAAACGATATTTATGGTATCTGCCGAAAATCTGATGGTCTGTGTAACAACAAATTTTTAGGTCGTGATCAATAAAGCCCTCATGAAGTGTTTTGTTTACAGGTTCAAATGATATCGAAGGATTAATATCTTCAAAAATAGATTGTAGCCGTTCTATTTGTTTTTCATTGTCTGATAAAATGTAATTGGTATAGCCTTTTTTTTGATTTTCAATTAAGTTTTCTGAAAGCAGGTTGAAATTTTTATTGAATGCAGGCGGCGGAGAGGCATTTAAATTGATGGAAGGAATTTCTTCGCTATGTTTTTGTGTTCCGTATTCAACTGTTTTAAATTGGCTGATGCCTTCAATGAACTGTTTGCCCGATATAATCTGTTTGTCTGTTATTTTATCAGGATTATTATCAAGTGTTTTCTCGAAGAGCTCTGTCAGGCGTTCAGATATATATTCTTTATCTTTTATCCATAGGATGGTTTCATTATGAATGAATTGGAAAATAGATTGCCATTCATAGTTTTGCCCGGGAGTTCTGTTATCTTGTAATTTTGGCTGAATTGTTGCTTTCTCGTAATTCTTTATAGAGAGTTGTGATTCTACATCGAAGCTGCGAATTGATTCTACCTGATCTCCGAAAAAATCAATCCTGTAAGGGTGATCAGCAGAAAAGGAAAAGATGTCAATTATGCTGCCCCTGACAGAAAACTGCCCGGGTTCATAAACAAAGTCTACTTGCTCGAAATCATATTCAAAAAGAACATCGTTCAGAAAATCAGATGAAATGTTTTCACTGGTATGAATCTCAAGTGTTTTTTGATTGATTTCTTTCCTGGATATAACCCGTTCAATTATTGCCTCAGGATAGGTTACAGCAATATACCTTTCATTATTATTAATTGCGTTTAGTAATTCTGTCCTTAGTATTATATTGGTTGGGTCTTCCTGCCCGAATTGAATAGAACGTTTGAAGGATGAAGAGAAGAAAAATGTCTGTTGTTCAGGCAACAGATATTGAATATCGTTAAAAAAATAAGCTGCTTCTTCTTTATCACCGAAAATAAAAAGGTATGGCCTGGAATTCTGTTCTATTGTCCCTGAAGCAAAAAGTCCATCAATAGATCCTGCTATTCCTTGAAGATAGATGTTATGGGATTTTTCCAATTGAGTAAGAAATTCCTCGGCCTTGGGATGTTCTTTATACTGATAAGATAATTCCTTTAAATCCAATTTATACGTTTTATTTTAATTAAAAAGGTAGCTGAATGTTTCAACTACCTTCCAATAATTATTTTAACGGGTTCCGGGATCATTTATTTTTGAAAAAATGTTCAGCATTTTCTACCATTTTTTTTGAACCTGTATAGAAAGGTACTCTCTGATGCAGAGAGCCCGGTACAATGTCCATAATTCTTTGTGATCCGTCTGAAGCTTTGCCATTTGCTTGTTCTGCAATGAATGCGATAGGATTGCATTCGTATATTAATCTTAGTTTCCCATGTGGGGCACTTCCTGACGATGGATACATGAATATTCCACCTTTAAGAAGATTTCTATGAAAGTCGGCAACCAATGATCCAATGTATCTTGCTTTTTTGGGCCGGTCAGTGGCTTTGTCTTTTTCCTTGCAATATTTAATATAATTTTTTACTCCTTCAGGAAAGTTGACATAATTTCCTTCATTTACGGAGTAGATTTTTCCTTCTTCTGGAGTCTGTATATCGGGATGAGAGAGGCAAAATTCGCCAATTGCTCCATCCAGGGTGAAGCCATTAACTCCTCTGCCAGTTGTGTAAACAAGCATTGTTGATGATCCATAGATGATGTATCCTGCAGCTATTTGTTTGTTGCCGGGTTGAAGAAAATCTTTTTCTTCCGCTTTGTGCCCCCTTGGGGATAATCTTTTATAGATGGAGAAAATAGTTCCGATGGAAACATTTACGTCAATATTCGAAGAGCCGTCTAGGGGATCCATGCATACTATGTATTTCCCGTCATTTGCAAAATCGTCATCGAAAGATATGATTTCCTGGTTCTCTTCACTGGCTAATCCGCAGCATTCTCCGCTGTCTCTTAAAGCCATTATAAATTGCATATCTGCAAAAACATCCAGTTTCTGTTGGACTTCGCCCTGAATGTTTTCTCCTCCTGCTGTTCCCAATACATCAACCAATCCGGCTTTGTTGACTTTTTTGTTTACTACTTTAGCGGCAATGCCAATATGATGCAGTAATCTTGATAATTCCCCCTTAGCGTAGGGGATATTTGCCTGCCGTCTAATTATAAATTCATTTAGCGTTGTGATTCTATATTGTTTCATAATTCATAATTTTGAAGGAAGTAATTTGCAAAAATACACTTAAATTTGAGGATTTATATTAAATTTTCCAAAAATATTAGCTTTCAAAATAAATAACCCCGCCTTTTTCGGGAAAAAACAAGTCAGTATGATTGTACATAAATTTGGTGGAGCTGCAGTTAAAGATGCGAATGGTGTTATAAACCTTTCTGAAATATTAAAGGACAGGCAGGAGCATAAAGTGGTGGTTGTATCGGCTTTCGGGAAAACTACAAACAATTTGGAAAAGCTTACTTACTATATTTATAATAGGAATGAAGAAAAATTTAAAGAAAAACTGAAAACAATACGTGATTATCATTACAATATAATGTATGGTCTGTTTTCTGAGAATAATGACATTTTTATTACAATAGACCAGATTTTTAAATTACTTGAAAGTTCATTCCGTGTTGATTATCAGAGTTATGATTACCTATATGACCAAGTTGTGTCTCTTGGCGAAATAATATCCACAAAAGTTGTTCATGCATATTTAGAACAAAAGGGAATGCCTTACGATTGGATGGATATCAGAGAATTTCTTAAAACAGATGAAACATACAGAGAAGCAAACGTGGACTGGAGTAAATCTGAAAAATTAATTAATGAAGGATTTGATTATTCAGTCAAATCTATTGTTACACAGGGGTTTATAGCTGGCAGTAAAAAAGGAAATTCCACAACCACAACATTAGGCAGAGAAGGATCAGATTATACAGCAGCAATTTTAGGTAATATATTAAACTCTGAACAAGTAATTACATGGAAAGACGTGCCGGGTATATTAAATGCAGATCCCCGCTATTTTGACAATGCTGAGAAGCTGAAGGAGATATCTTACCAGGAAGCGATTGAATTGACATATTATGGAGCAAAGATAATTCATCCGAAAACCATCAAACCATTAATAATAAAGGATATACCCTTGTATGTCAAATCATTTTTATATCCCGGGAGCGAGGGAACATTAATTTCACAGTTTGCTTCCTTTGATGAAGGTATTCCTGTGTTTATCATGAAAGAAATGCAAATGCTTATTTCCGTCCAACCCAGGGATTTTTCTTTTATCTTCGAAGAACAATTAAGCAAAATATATCAAAAATTTGCTGAACACAGAGTTAAAGTAAATTTAATGCAGAATTCCGCAATTACTTTTACGGTTTCAGTAGATACAGAAAACCCCAGAATTTCTGAGCTATTGGAAGATTTAAGAAATGATTTTAAGGTCTTATATAACAAAGGACTTGCATTAATTACGATTAGGCATTATACTGAACAAGCGGTGAATGATTTATTGAACAACCGAAAGGTATTGATAGAACAAAGAAGTAGGCATACTGCACAGTTTATTATTGAAGATCAAAAATGATGAATTATTTTGTCTGCCATGACTTCAGAAAGTTTCCTGTTTGATTCATGAGTCCACCCTGCAATATGTGGGCTTAGTATAACATTATGCATCTGAATAAGTTGCTGGAAGTATTCTGGCAGTTTCTCCGATTGGTGGAGTTCTTCAAAGTTAGCCTTTTCAAGTTCCAGCACATCAAGTGCAGCACCTTTTATTTTTCCTTTTTTTAAGTTTTCTACTATATGACGGGTGTTTATAACACTGCCCCGTGCTGTGTTTATAAGCCAAAATGGATTCCGGAAATGTTGAATAAAATCATTATCAACCATATAATATGTTTCATCGGTAAGCGGTACGTGTAAGCTTAAAACATCAGTTTCGTCATATATTGTTTCTAATTTTACTTCTTTCACGTATTTGTCGGAAAAGTTGTTTTTATATTTGTCATAGGCAATAATATTGTTTCCAAAACCCTTTAGCTTTTCAGCAAATGCACTTCCCATGTTTCCGTAACCAATAATTCCAATGGTTTTATTTGTTAATTCATGTCCCCTGTTTTCTTCTCTTCTCCACAATCCATTTTTAACCTCAATGTCTGCCTTGTTTAGATTATTCATTAAGGAAAGTAGCATCCCTAATGTTTGTTCTCCAACAGCATTTCTGTTACCTTCAGGGGAATTTAAACAAACAATGCCATTTTCTTTGGCGAATGAAAGATCAATGTTTTCCAAACCAGCTCCGACTCTCCCAATAAATTTAAGTTTTTTTGCCCTTGATAAAAATTCCTTAGATAATGAAAATTTACTTCGGATAATAATACCATCATATTTATGTATTATTTCAAATGCCTCTTCCCCAGAAATGTCATATCTGTAATCAAGGTGAAATGATTCCTTTTGTAGCTTTTCAATAAGAATGTTATGAACCTTGTCTACAATTAGTATATCCATTTCTGTTTTTATTCTGAAGATTGATTGAAATACACTTTGAATGCAGGTTTATATCCGCGGAATGAACCATCTGAGTCGTAAATCTCATAAGCAAGCATGACTGAATATATCTTTTTAACCATTTTCATATTGTCAGGGTCAAAATACCATATCTCTTTAAATTGTATTTTTCCTATTTTCTCTCGTTCAAATTCTTTTTTTTCTTCCAGCTTTTTTATGTCCTGAATGGTTAATGGCTCCTCTTCAAAATAACTGTATGGAGTTAATTCACCAGAATATATTTTGTGAAAAAGGTGGTTTGTAAATTGATCAAGTTTTAGGTCTTTTAACCACTTCTTTTGCCATTTATCGGTCGTATCCTGATTTCTTACTACAACTCCATAGCTTATTGTGTCGGCTAATATTGTATAAGTCTCATCTACAGTGTCTGAGATGGATTCTGTTTGTTCAAATGTCTCAGTTTTTTCGTTTTGTGTTTTACTACAACCGAAACCGGCAATTATAAGAATTGAGATAATAATGAATGTTGAAAATATACGTATCATCTGTTAAATTTTAATGCTCTTGCTTTGTAATTTTGATGAATCGTTCCGTTCTCATAAACCAAATTTCCATTAACAAATGTATGGGTTATTGTAGATTTAAAAGTTTGACCTTCTAAAGGCGACCAGCCACATTTGTAAAGTATGTTGTTTTTCCGGACTTTATATGAATTATGTAAGTCAATGAGTACAAGATCAGCCCAGTAACCTTCTCGTATATACCCTCTGTTTTCTATTTTAAACAGGTCAGCCGGTGCGTGACACAGCTTATCAACAATGGCCTTTAGTGTTAGTGAACCTTTGTGATAGAATTCTAACATTGATTGCACTGAATGCTGCACCATAGGAGCCCCTGAGGGTGCATGGACGTAATTTGTGTCCTTCTCAATCCACTGATGAGGAGCATGATCTGTAGCTATATTATCAATTTTATTTCTTTTCAAACCTTCAAGGAGAGCCAGTTTATCACGTGTGGTTTTGATTGCCGGGTTCCATTTAATACGCGTTCCAAGCTTTGTATAATCGCTTTCATCAAACCATAGATGATGTACACAAACTTCTGATGTTATCTTTTTATCATTTCTGCTTTTAGATTCATCAAATAGCTCTAATTCTTTAGCTGTGCTTAAATGAAGGATGTGTAAGCGTGAATTGTGCTTTTTTGCAAGCGAAACAGCCAATGAAGAAGATTTATAACAGGCTTCTTCAGTTCTGATTTTAGGGTGATATGAGAATGGAATATCATCCCCATATTTATTTATGTAATATTTTAAATTATTTTGAAGGATTTTTTCATCTTCACAATGACATGCAATAAGTACAGGAGACTTAGCGAAGATTTTATTCAGTGTATCCAAATTATCTACAAGCATGTTTCCGGTGGAGGCCCCGAGGAAAAGTTTGACACCACATGTCTGTGATGGATCTATGTTTTCTATTTCTTTGATATTATTGTTGGTAGCTCCAAGGTAGAAAGAGTAATTAGCCAGAGAAGAGTTTGAAGCTTTCTCGTTTTTCTTTTCCCGTTCTATATGAGTTGTTGTTTGCGGGTTTGTATTTGGCATTTCCATATAGGAAGTCACTCCACCTGCCACTGCTGCTATCGATTCACTCTTTATATCAGCTTTCTGTGTTAGTCCGGGGTCCCGGAAGTGAACATGATCATCTATAACTCCGGGTATTAGAGCTTTACCTTTGGCGTCAAGAACTTCAGAAGCATTGAGTATTTCAGATGAAACTTCATTGCTCTTTAATACTTTTTTGATTTTTTCGTCTTCTATTAGAACAGCACCTTTATATTCAAGATGCTCGTTAATTATGAGTGCATTATTTATCAGAAGGGGTTTCATGTGTTTTATATTTTTTGAAAATGCTTCTAACTTTCATTCCTATAACGCCCCAAAATGCTTCATTGAATATTCCTCCGCTCATTTTTGATGTGCCAATTTGCCTGTTAGTAAAAATGATGGGGGTTTCGACAATTTTAAACCCGTATTTCCATGCAGTAAACTTCATCTCTATCTGGAAAGCATACCCTTTAAACTTTATCTTGTCCAGATTGATTGTTTCCAGTACTTTTCTCCTGTAACATTTAAATCCTGCTGTTGCATCTTTTATATTCATACCTGTAATAAAAGAAACATATTTTGAAGCAAAGTAAGACAGGATTACTCGCCCTATAGGCCAATTGACAACATTGGTTCCATTAATGTATCTTGAACCTATCACTAGGTCAGCGCTTTCTTTGACAGCCACATTATATAATTTTGCCAGATCATTCGGATTATGTGAGAAATCAGCATCCATTTCATATATAAAATCATATTTGTGCTCTATTGCCCACTTAAAACCACTGATATATGCGGTGCCTAAACCAAGTTTTCCTTCTCTTTCAATGAGAAAAAGACGGTCTTTGTATTCTTTTTGTAGTTGCTTTACTATAGAGGCTGTGCCGTCCGGGGAATTGTCATCTACAACAAGAATATTAAAAGGAATAGAAAGGGAGAGTATTTCAGCAATGATTCTCTCTATGTTACCTTTCTCATTATAAGTGGGGATGATTACCAGGTTTTTATCCATGCTTTTTAATTTTGATAATATTAATATATGTATTTTGCTAAATTAAATAATTATTTACTAAATCTCATGATACCAATTCACCTGTTGTTTTTTTGTCTTTATAAATCTTTGATATTTAGCTATGAATATTTTTGTATAAAAAAAATCCGCTAAAATGTTTGTGAATTAAAAATGTAATGTATATTTGCATTCCTCAAATGAGATGTTCTTTTAAAGATTGAAACCAGACAGAAGAATTTGAAAGAAATTTGCTGTAAAAAGCTGAATTTTAATTGAGAGAAAAAAGGCAGAAAAAAAGTGATAGAAAAATTTGAAATTGTTTGGTGATTTAAAATTGTATTCTTAACTTTGCAATCGCTTTTGAAAAAAGGTCAAGTAAAGTTTTTAAAAAAATATAGTTCTTTGAAATATTGAGATAGAAATGTAAGGAAATCAATGTCGACGAAAAGGAAGTTCGAGCGCAGGAATTAGACTTTTTTATACAACGAAGAGTTTGATCCTGGCTCAGGATGAACGCTAGCGGCAGGCTTAACACATGCAAGTCGA
>JBNJFT010000018.1:0-21767 GCA_051747065.1 Bacteroidota bacterium
AAAAGATCCATAGTCAATAAGAATTGAGTTGCAGCACAAAAGTATAAAAAATAATAATCAAATTGAGTTGACTGGTTAATTGAGTTGATTAAGTTGATTGGGTTGATTGAGTTGATTGAGTTGATTGAGTTGATTGAGTTGATTGGGTTGATTGAGTTGATTGAGTTGACTGAGTTGATTGAGTTGATTGAGTTGATTGAGTTGATTGAGTTGATTGGGTTGATTGAGTTGATTGGGTTGATTGAGTGGAGTGAGTTGATTAAGTTGATTAAGTTGATTGAGTTAATTGAGTTGATTGGGTTGATTGAGTGGAGTGAGTGGAGTGGTTGAGTGGTTGAGTGAGTGAGAGTCCCGAAAGCTAAATATAACAATTGAGTGACAATTGAATCAGTTACAGTGGCAGCGGCAGTTGAAAGTTTAAGGTTGCAGAACGAAAACAACTGAATGATCACTAAATGAGCATCGAACCATTGAATGACAACTGAAATGAGCCCCAAAACCAAAAAGCTAAAGGCTAAAAGCTAAAGGCCAAGAACGCGAAACAACTGAATGACCACCGAATGACCATTGAATGACAACTGAATGACAACTGAATAAAGGCCAATTGCCAAAGCTAAAATTTATGCCACCGAAATTTACCGGACGGATCACGTTTTAGTTTTCCGTTATCTATTAACCAATCCACTACTTTTAACACTTTTTGTTCTGGTTTTTCCAAGAGATCAACGAGCTCTTCCAGGCTCAATGTCTTCACCTGCAAATGGTTTTTTAACACTTCCAGAATTTCATCAAATTCATACCTGCTTAATTCCAGTTCATTTCTTTTATTACATACATCGCATTTGCCACACCTATACACATTTGTTTCACCAAAATATTCAAGCAACTGAACACTACGGCATTTGGTATTTTTTGTGGCATAATCCAGGACAGCATCAATTTTTTCAATATACCGGTCTTTGAGCTCTTTGTAGTTTTCCGGGGAAATGTACAAGTTCTTTTTATCGCGCCGTTCTTCAGTAAAAACAATCATCGGATTTTTCCGGTATGGAATATAATCAATGATCTTAAAATATTTCAGCCGATTTAAATACTTATAAATCAAATCTATTTTTACACCGGCCTTTTTGGCCAATTCTGTTTCATCAATTTTGGTATAATTTGTAAACAACCCTGTATATGAGCGCAATAAGAGTTTTATAAATCTATCGTATTGTTCATTGCTCAATTGGAAATTATACAAATCATCTCTGTTCACTTTAAAATGAACTTTTGATTTATTCGATAATTCATCGGTTAATTCAATATATCCATCCTTCTGTAAAAATTTAAGAGCGCTATAGACATTAAGCATATTGAATTTATACTCAGAAACAAAATTGAAAATATTAAAATCGTAGGCTTGGTATTTTCCGCTTTCCAGAGGTACTCTCAGGAAGTTTCCCAGCGCCTCATAAATTGTTTTAATCTCCTTGATCTCGGGAAAATTAGTCTTCTTTCGCTGTTCAACTTTCGCACGATCATTTTCATTGAATAAGAGAACAGCAAAAGAACGTTCTCCATCTCTACCCGCTCTTCCCGCTTCCTGATAATATGCCTCCAGTGAATCTGGCAGATCGTAATGAATCACAAACCTTACATCGGGTTTGTCAATCCCCATTCCAAAAGCATTCGTAGCTGTTATTATCCTTACACGGCCATTTTGCCAAGCATCCTGTTTTTTATTTCTCACTTCACTGTCTAAACCTGCATGATAAAAATCCGCTGACATTCCCTGTTTTTGTAACATTTCTGCCAACTCCCAGGTTCTCTTCCGGCTACGAGTATAGATTATCCCTGTTCCTTTTACCTTCTGTAATGTCTTTACCAGGTAACCATTTTTATTCTCCACATTTCGAACCAGGTAGATCAGATTTTTTCGCTCAAAACTTTTCCACAATACATTTTTCTGCTTAAACTGAAGCTTTTCCTGAATATCATCAATAACCCTGGGAGTTGCAGTGGCTGTCAAAGCTAAAAACGGAGCAGGAACAGTTAGAAACTCTCTCAACTTAGCTATGTTAAGATAGGAAGGACGAAAATCATAACCCCACTGTGAAATGCAATGAGCTTCATCAATGGCTACTAAATTCACATTCATTTTAGCAACACGAGCCTGAAACAATTCGGTGTCCACACGCTCCGGTGAAAGATAAAGAAATTTATAGTCACCAAATATACAATTATCAAGGGTTATATCAATTTCATTCTTACTCATTCCTGAATGAATAGCTAATGCATTAATTCCACGTTTATTCAGATTTTCAACCTGATCTCTCATTAAAGCAATCAGGGGTGTAATCACTAAACAAATACCCTCGTTTGCCAATGCCGGAATTTGAAATGTCAGGGATTTCCCTCCACCCGTAGGCATTAAAGCAAGCGTATCTTTTCCTTCCAGTACAGAATTAATTATATCTTCCTGCAAAGGACGAAAATCAGAATATCCCCAGTATTTGACCAATATTTGTTTATAATGATTCATTCAAGTGAGAATTTTAGTAATTTTATTCACTAATGTTTCTTGATTTTTTTGTATTTTGGCGCGATTAAAATTAATATAAAAAACACAGATAGATGGGCTTTGACAAAGATAAAATTCAAAAGGAAGGATACACATTTGATGATGTCCTTTTGATTCCGCAATACTCGGAAATATTACCCCATGAAGTAAATTTATCTACAAAATTCACAAAGGAGATTGAATTAAACATACCCATGGTATCAGCGGCGATGGACACGGTGACAGAATCGGGTTTAGCCATTGCCATTGCCAGAGAGGGCGGCATTGGAGTAATACATAAAAACATGAGTATTGAAGAGCAGGCTAAAGAGGTTAAAGCAGTGAAAAGAGCAGAGAATGGTATGATTTATGACCCTATTGCCATTCCAAAAGAAAGCACGATAAAGGATGCGCTAACTATTATGAAAGAAAATACAATTGGCGGCATTCCTGTAGTAGATTCAAAAAATGTGTTAATAGGGATTGTTACAAATCGGGATTTACGTTTTGAAAAAGAACTTGACCGTCCGGTACTTGATGTAATGACAAAAGAAAATCTTATAACAACATCTCAATCAATAGATCTTGAAAAAGCTACAGATATATTAAAAAACCACAAAATCGAAAAACTCCCTGTTGTAGATGAACAATATAAATTGGTGGGATTGTTAACCTACAAAGATATAACCAAAGTCAAAGATAACCCGAATGCATGCAAAGACGGGAAAGGAAGGCTAAGAGTTGCAGCAGCAGTTGGAATAACAGCCGATATCATGAAAAGAGTAGATGCATTGGTTTCCGAAAACGTTGATGCCATTTCAATCGACACGGCTCATGCTCATTCCAAAGGAGTTTTCAAAGCAATAGAAAAGATAAAGAAAACTTATCCTGACCTACAACTCGTTGTAGGAAATATAGGAACAGCTGAAGCAGCAAAAGATTTGATAAAAGCAGGAGCAGACGCCTTAAAAGTTGGTATTGGGCCCGGGTCTATTTGTACGACAAGAGTTGTGGCAGGCGTTGGTCTACCTCAACTTACGGCAATTTATGATGTAGCAGAAGAATGTAAAAACAAAGGCATTCCAATCATTGCGGATGGAGGATTACGTTATTCGGGTGATTTAGTAAAGGCGATTGCTTCAGGAGCAGATTCAATTATGGCAGGTTCTTTGTTTGCCGGAGTTGAAGAATCACCTGGAGATACAATAATTTACCAGGGCAGAAAATTTAAAGCATACCGGGGAATGGGCTCTGTTGAAGCTATGCAGGAAGGCTCAAAAGACAGGTATTTTCAGGATTTAGAAGAGGATGTCAAAAAGCTTGTACCCGAAGGAATTTCAGGAAGAGTTCCATTTAAAGGAAACTTATCAGAAGTAATTTATCAGTTGATAGGAGGTTTGAAAGCAGGTATGGGATATTGCGGAGCCAAAAATATCGCTGAATTAAAAGAAGCAAAATTTGTGAAAATTACGAGTTCAGGCATGTTGGAAAGTCATCCGCACGATGTTGCGATAACCAGAGAGGCACCAAATTACAGCAGATAAAAATATTAACCTAAAACTTTAAGCTATGAAGAAAATTGCCCTTTTAATTTTCTTTACTTTCATTGGCGTATCACTAATTCTTTCACAAGAAAGTAATAAAACACTCCTAACGATAGACGGAGAGGAAATAACAAAAAAAGAATTCTTAAGAGTATACAACAAGAACACTCAGAATATAAATTCAGGAGAAAAAACAGATATTGATGAATACCTTGATCTGTTTATCGATTTTAAACTAAAAATAACAGAAGCAAAAAATCAAAGATTTGATACAATTTCTTCAGTTAAAGAAGAAATTCAAAAACACAAGAGGGAATTAGCCAAACCTTATTTGGTTGATAATGATATATTAGATTCTCTTGTTCGGGAAGCATATAAAAGGAGCCAGAAAGAAGTTAAAGCCAGCCACATTTTAATAAAGTTTCCGAACAACCTCACCTATGAAGACACTGCCTTCACATACAAAAAAGCAAAGAATATCCGAAAAAGGCTTAACAAGAAAGGAGAACCCTTCAAAGAAGTTGCAAGAGCCACATCCGATGATCCTTCTGTGAAAAAGAACGGCGGCGACCTTGGCTATTTTACAGCTTTGCAGATGGTTTATCCGTTTGAAAACAAAGTCTATAAGATGGAAACCGAGAAACTTTCAAAACCGGTCCGTACAAAATATGGTTATCACATAATCAAAAAAACAGACGAAAGAAAAGCTAAAGGAGAAGTACGTGTTGCTCATATAATGTTGTTGGCCCCGGAGTCAATGCCAGAAGAAAAAAGAAAAGAGAAAAAAGAAAAAATTAATGAAATATACCATGACATAATGGGTGGCGCAGCATTTGATGAGATGGCCAGGAAACATTCAGATGATAAAGGTTCTGCAAACCAAGATGGAAAATTACCCTGGTTCAGCACAGGCCGAATGGTCCCTGAGTTTGAAGAAGCCGCCTTTTCACTGGAAGAAAAAGGCCAGGTCACCTCTCCCATTAGGACATCTATTGGATGGCATATTATAAAACTACTTGACAAAAGGCAATTAGGGAGTTTTGAAGAAGAAAAAAAGCAACTAACCAAGAAAGTAACTAACAACCCTCGTTACTCAATAGCCAGAGATTCTCTGATAGAAGAACTAAAAAAAACATACCGGTTTTCAAAAGATGACTCGTTGTACGAAAGATTTGCTTCAAGAATAATTAAGGATAACGAAATATCTCCATCATCAGCTAAAGATGAAATGCTGCAGAAAAAAATAATTGAATTTGAAGGACGTTCCTTTACATTAAAAGATTTCAAAGAATATCAAAATCAGGCCCCAAAAGAAATACGCAAAAAATTGAAAGGAAGATACTTCCTGGATGAAGCTTTTAAAGAGTTTAGCGATGAAAAGCTGATCGACTATGAAAGAGAAAAATTACCGGAAAAACACCCCGAATATAAATACACATTCAAAGAATATAAAGAAGGAATTTTACTCTTTGAAATTATGGACAGAAAAGTATGGTCAAAGGCAGCAGAAGACACAAGTGGCTTAAAAGAATACTTTAATAACAACAGAGATAATTACAAATGGGACGAACGATTTAAAGGAAAAATTTACCTTGCGGATAATAAAAAGATACTAAAAGAGGTTAAGAAACTAAAAAAAGGCGGATTATTCAGAAAATCCTGGTCTGATAAAAAAATCCTGAACAAGTACAATACAGATGGCGAGAAAAAAATAGAAATCAAAGAAGGCACTTATCTGAGAGGAGAAAACAAAATCATAGATCAGCATGCATGGGATAGCGGACAAAAAGAGGATATTGACGAAAAAAGACCATATTTTGTTAAAGGAGAACTTATACCCCCGCAAAATAAAACATTAGATGAAGCACGTGGAGGTGTTCTGGCAGATTATCAGAATTATCTGGAAGAACAGTGGATTCAGGAATTAAAAAACAAATATGAGGTTGAAGTGAATAAACAAGTATTAGAGAATCTTAAAAATTAACAAAATGAAGTATTTCATATACCTGACCCTAATAGCTGTTTTCTTATTGGGATGTAAAGAGGAAAAAGACACTTCCAATAAGAAACCTATAGCTAAAATTCACGAAAAAAACCTTTATTTATCTGACGTAGAAGATGTTATCCCAGATAATAAGTCGAAAGAAGACAGTTCAATGATTGCTGAGAACTATATTAGAAACTGGATAAAAAAACAATTACTTCTGAAAAAGGCGGAAAAGAATTTATCAAAGGACAACAAAGACATCCAGAAACAAATAGAAGAGTATCGAACATCATTGCTAATATACAGGTACCAACAACAATTGATTGATCAAAAATTAGATACTGCTGTATCAGAAGAAGAAATTCAGGAATACTATGAAGACAACACTTCAAATTTTACCTTAGATATAAACCTTGTGAAGGTTTTATATGTTGAACTTCCTCAAAATTCACCGAATATTTCAAGTGTTAAAAGCTGGATGAAATCCGAAAAAGAAGAAGATATTTCGAAACTAAAGGATTATTGTTATCAATATGCAAAAAAATATGATGATTTTAATAACGAATGGATTGCGTTTAACAAACTGGAAAATAAAATTCCAACAGACATTAAAAACCCACAACGTTTTTTAAAATATAACAAGAATTTGGAAGAAAAAGATTCCCTTTTTCATTATTTTGTCAGGATCAATGATTATAAACTTAAGGGAGAACCAGCTCCTGTATCTTATGTAAGAGAAAAAATAGAAAGTGTCATGCTAAATAAACGAAAACACAAATTACTGGAGGATCTAGAAAAAGACCTATATAATGAAGCTTTAAACCGAAATGAATTTATCATCTATTAAAAAGAACTAATTTTATGCAACTAACACAAAAAAGAATTCTGATTTTAAATATTTTGTTACTCTTATTCACAACAATAACATTTGGCCAGGATAAAGTACTTATTGATCAAGTAGCGGCGACTGTAGGAGATAAGAAGATATTACAATCAGACATAGAAAATCAAATGCTTCAACTAAAGGCACAACAGCATTCTTCTTCCAACCTGGAATGTGATGTATTTAAAGACTTGGTATCACAAAAATTACTATTGATACAAGCAGAAAAGGATAGTTTAGAAGTAAGTCAAAATCAGATTGAAAGTGAATTAGAAAGACGTCTTCAGTATTTTGTAAGACAAACAGGGTCACAAGAAGCACTCGAAGATTATTATAACAAATCGATACATGAAATAAAGCAAGATTTGCGGGACATGCTAAAAGAACAGATCCTGACAGAGAAAATGAGAAATGAGCTTGTAAGTGACATCGATATTTCTCCAAAGGAAGTAAAAACGTTTTACAACAATTTGCCAGAAGATAGTATTCCAATGGTTGATGAAAAAGTACAAATCAACCAATTAGTTAAATACCCTGAAGAAACAGGAAAGGCAGAGGAGCAGGCCAGGGAGGAACTTATTGAACTAAGAAAAAGAATTTTAGATGGAGAAAAATTTTCAACCTTAGCAGTCCTTTACTCTGACGATCCAGCCACTTCAAGAAAAGGGGGTGAACTCGGGTTGCGTTCCGAAGAAGAATTAGATCCTGCGTTTGCTGATGCTGCCATGAACCTTCAGGAAGGAGAAGTAAGCAGTATTGTGGAGTCAGCTTATGGATACCATATAATCAAACTAATCAAAAAAGAAGGGGATCAGTTTAATGTAAGACACATACTGAAAACCCCGGAGGTATCCTACAAACAAAAGCAGGAAGTAATCAATAAGCTGGATTCAATAGCCAATCTAATCAGAACAGATGAGTTTTCTTTTGAGGAGGCCTCTCTTGAATTCTCCGAAGACAAGAAATATCGGCGCAATGGCGGACTTCTTGTAAATCCGCAAGATGCCAGCAATGAATTTAAATTGGATCAATTACCTTCTTCGGATTATGATGCTATAAAAGAGCTGAAAGCAGGAGAAATTTCAGAGCCTTTTGAATCACAGGATGAAAATGGTAATACTGTTTTTAAAATTGTCAAAGTAAAAGATAAAATATCCTCACACAAGGCCAATTTGAAAAACGATTATGATGTTATTAAGAATATGGCTGAACAACAGAAAAAACAACAGAAAATCAAGAAATGGTTAAAAGAAAAACAAGAATCCACTTATATTCGTGTCGATGATACTTTCGAGGATTGTAAAGTAAAAGAGCTTCCGGTCGCCCCACCTCAACAAGAAGCACCAGGACAACAAGGGCAACAAAGGCAACAAAGACAACAGGGGCAGCAGGGACAACAAAGACAGAGATAGAAAATACTTAGATAAACTGTTAATAAACGAAACCTTACATTATCAATTAAATGGTAATCCGTTTATTTACCCAAAAATAGCAACTGATTTTCTTCATTTGACCCTGAAGCCTGTCTGGCAGAAAAATGAAGGAAATCAGTTTCTTCCGGCAATTGTTGTAAAATAGACAGTTAACGAACCTTTATTCTAAATGAATTCAAATAATAAATATTCCTTTTTAATTATTTTCCTCATTGCCGGGTTACTGCAACCTGGATTTTTATTTTCTCAAAAAGATCAGAAGGAAAAGGAAAAAACTAAGAAGATAGAAATTATTCATGCGAATTCACTGGAATACAATAAAAACATCAATCCGGATGTAAGACGCTTCATTGGAGATGTTCAATTTAAGCACAATGATTTCAATATGTATTGCGACAGTGCTTATTTTCATTCAAAAGATAACAAATTGGATGCTTTCAGTAATGTCCATATTGTTAGGGGCGACACCTTACATCTTTACGGAGACGTTTTGAGCTATAACGGGAATACGAATTTAGGGGAAGTTCGGGAAAACGTAAAATTAGAAGACAAAGAAGCGGAGCTATTAACTGACTCCCTGGACTTTAACACTGAAGAGAATCATGCACATTATTTCGAAGGAGGGAAAATTAAAAATGAAGACAAAACAATCACCAGTATTTCAGGTGATTATTATTCCTCAAAAAAAATGGCTCATTTCAAAGATAGCGTAATCGTTGAAAGCCCTGACTATACAGTAGAAGCGGACACATTAAACTACAATACAGAAACAGAAACTGCCTTCTTCTTAGGGCCAACAGATATCTATAGTGATTCCAGCTATCTTTATTGTGAAAAGGGATGGTACAAAACAAAAAAGAACGAGTTTCTGTTTACAAAGAACGCTCTATATCGAAAAGGAGATCGTATTCTTAAGGGAGACACTCTCTACTATGATGAGCCGCGTGGATTTGGCCAGATAAAGCAAAATGCTGAAATGATAGACACAGCAAAAAATATTATTCTCAAAGGCCATTATTCAGAATATAAAGAAAATCCCAACTCAGCATTTTTAACCGATAGTGCTCTTATGGTCTACGTGGATAGTGAAAAAGATTCTTTGTTTCTCCATGCAGACACACTGCGCAGCCACTATGACAGCACAGAAACCTACCGCATATTTAAAGCATATAATAAAGTCAAATTCTTTAAATACAATCTTCAGGGAAAATGTGACTCTCTGCAATACACATTACAAGACTCTGTTATACAAATGTTTGATGATCCTGTTATGTGGAGCGATACGAACCAAATCACATCTGACACCATTAAAATTTTCACTGAAAACAATCAAATAAGTAAATTCAGATTGATAGATAAATCCTTCATGATCAGCAAGGAAGATACCGGTAAGTTTAATCAGGTAAAAGGATCGGAGATGACTGGCCATTTCCGTGACAACAACTTAAAACGCGTATTTGTAGATGGCAATAGCGAATCAGTTTATTTTACAAGAAATGATGACGAACAAATTATTGGTGTAAATAAAGGAAAAAGCAGTAAATTACTAATCAAATTGATAGAAAACCAGGTTTCGCAAATAAGAATGTTAGAAAAGCCGAGTGGGACTTTATATCCAATTAAAGATATTCAGGAAACAAACTTAGAAGGTTTTAAGTGGCTGGAAATTCACAGACCAAAATCTAAGAAAGATATTTTTATCTGGGAAACAGGAGGCGAAAGTTCTGAAGAAGATATTTCGTCTTCACCTCCCGGTAAGAATTAATTGTCTTTTTATCTAATATTCATCTTCATTGAAGAAAAAATCGTCTTTACTCGGATAATCAGGCCAGATATCCTCAATACTTTCATAAACTTCTCCTTCATCTTCAATCTCCTGAAGGTTTTCAATAACTTCCATTGGAGCCCCTGAGCGTATAGCATAATCAATCAATTCTTCTTTTGTTGCCGGCCAGGGTGCATCTTCTAATTTTGAAGCTAATTCAAGAGTCCAATACATATATATTCCTTTTTTGTTAAATTCTGTTAAAATTCTGCAAATTTAAAATTATTACGTTAAAACCAAAATTTTATTTTGTTTTTGGTTTCCATAAAATCTCGTTAACTCCAAAATCTTTAATAAACTTTCGGGCTAACATAAATAGATAATCGGATAAACGATTCAAATATTGTATAACTTCCGCATTAATTTGATCTTTTTCTTCCTCACTTAACCGAATTGCATTTCGCTCTGCTCTCCGACTTATATTCCGGGCTATATGAGTAAAAGAAACCGTAGGATGTCCTCCGGGCAAAACAAAAGAATTAAGCTGTGGTAGCTCAAGTTCTAAATTATTAATATACCGCTCCAATTTTTCAACATCGTCTTTATTTACTTCAGGCAACTTCACTCCACAATCTGAGCAATCAGCAGCTAATAATGAAGCACATGCCATCAGGTCTCCCTGTATATCTATCAATTGATTTTTTATTTCGTTTGAAATATTCTGATCACGTATTAATCCAATATAAGAAATAAGTTCATCAACAGTTCCATAAGCTTCAATTCTCGTATGATACTTTGGAACTCTTTTTCCACCGATTAAAGAAGTCTCTCCTTTATCCCCGGTTCGTGTGTATATATGCATAATCCTATTTTTTTTGATGCTTCAACAATATGCTACAGGCATTGTTCATAAGTTCACGTTCTATTCTCACGATCTGATTCGATTTCACCATCTTTCAATTGTATAATTCTTCTTGCATGATGAGCAATATCTTCTTCATGGGTAACAATAATAACTGTGTTTCCATTCTTCTGGATTTTATCAAAAAGACGTAAAATATCACCGGAAGTTGTAGAGTCCAAATTGCCCGTAGGTTCATCAGCCAGAATTATTGACGGTGAATTAACCAGCGCCCTTGCCAGCGCGACTCTCTGGCGCTGACCACCGGATAGCTCGTTAGGTTTGTGAGCCATTCTATCTTCCAAACCTACATCTTTCAACACAGCCTCTCCCCTCTCCTGTCTTTCCTGTTTTTGAATTCCCGCATAAACCAGCGGTAAGGTTACGTTTTGAAGAGCAGTATATCGTGGCAACAGATTAAAATTCTGAAAAACAAAACCTATCTCGATATTCCTGATCTCAGCAAGTTGATCATCACCCATTTTACTCACATCCTGCTGATTCAGAAAATAACTCCCATGAGTCGGAACATCTAAACAACCCAATACATTCATCATAGTAGATTTGCCGGAACCTGACGGTCCCATAATAGCGACATATTCATTCTTCTCAATCGTTATATCAATTTTATGTAAGGCCTTTATTACCTCCGCACCTACGTAGTAATATCTTGACAAATTTCTCAGGTTGATTATCGTGGACATCTACTTTTATTTGAAAATTCTCACGAATGTATAATAATTTCTTAACCTTATCAATACCTGATAATAAAGTTTTGCCTGGAAAGTCCCTTTTTGAAGAATACAATTCCTATCTGAAACAGATCAATGGTTATAGTTACCTGATCATAATTCCGAATCTCGTCCCATGCTTCTTCCATGCCTTTTGACCAATGTATATCATCAAGCACAACTACTGAGTTATTATGAAGAAAAGGAAGAACTGTTTCAAAATACTGAATTGTACTTGCTTTTCGATGATTGCCATCAATAAAAATAAAATCCGGGAGATGTTGCATATTCTTTAATACAGAAAAGAGAATATCATCAAATTCATTTATCCAAACTTCTACATTCTCTAAACTGTTTCTTTTGAACAAATCTTTTGCAAAATAGGCTTTTTGAGGATCGCCTTCAATTGTATGAACGGATTTTGATTTTGTTCCTTTAGCCAGATAAAGCGTACTGACACCTACTCCCGTTCCTATTTCAAGAATATCTTTTAAAGAATAGTGTTCAATAATTCTGTAGAGAACTTTCCCGTATTTATGAGGGATGGACATTCTTTTTACGGCAGTCTTTAAAGAAATCCACCGATGTTTTGCTATTTCTGAACCAGTGCCTAAATCTGTTGTATACATTAAGGTGTGTTCCTTAATCAGGCGCTTTCGTATCTTTTTTATATCTTTTAATCTGTTTCGTTCTTTAGAAGTATTAAGAATATTCTGGTAAAAATTATAAACAAAAGGAGAATGGATACCAAAACCCCATTTATGCCGGGAAATTAAGATATACTTAAGGTAACGCAGCAGATAATTAAAGGCTTTTATTATTTTATAAAAAAAACGCATAAGATTTAATCAAATCTCTAAATGAATATTATTTTTATGCAAAATATTCTGTTTCATGAACAGTATTCTTGACAAAGATATCAAATATCTTCCGGGAGTAGGCCCTAAACGGGCAGAATTACTCTATGAAGAGTGTGATATCTCCACCTACGGTGATTTACTGTATTATTTTCCATATAAATATATTGATCGTTCCAGGTTTTACAAAATTTCTGAAATTACACCAAATCATCAGAATATTCAAATCAAAGGATATATAAAAGAATTTGACCTTGCCGGAAAAACGAACAAAAAAAGGCTGGTTGCATATTTCACAGACGGTGAGCAAGCTTTAGAATTGGTTTGGTTTAAAAAGATAAGCTGGATCAGGCAATCCCTCAAAATCAATAAAGAATATGTAGTTTTCGGGAAGCCTTCATTCTACAAAGGAAAAATAAACATTGTTCATCCTGAAGTAGAAGATGTAGAAACTTACGAAAAACGCATACAAACGGGATTACAACCGTTTTACAATACCACGGAAAAATTGAAAAAACAGTATATCAATTCAAAATTCATAAGCAAACTTCAAAACAACTTATTAATTGAAGTTCATGAACACATTGAAGAGACATTGCCCCATGATCTGGTCGAAGAACTAAAACTGGAGCCATTAAAAAAATCCATGGTAAACATTCATTTCCCAAAAGGATATGAAGAACTTCGGAAAGCTCAGTTTCGTCTGAAATTTGAGGAATTATTCTACATTCAACTGCAAATATTGAGCATTCGTCAAACTCAGTTAAACAAATTCAACGGATTCAGATTTACGGAAGTTGGCGCCCTATTTCACAGGTTTTACAAGGAAAACTTACCTTTCACACTTACAAATGCACAAAAAAAGGTATTAAAAGAAATCCGCAAAGACCTGGGTTCAGGAAAACAAATGAACCGGTTGCTGCAGGGAGATGTTGGTAGTGGCAAAACATTAGTAGCCTTAATGAGTATACTTATTGCACTGGATAATGGATTTCAAACATGCATCATGGCTCCTACTGAAATACTTGCGGCTCAACATTTTGAAAGCATTCAACAATTTATTTCCAATTTAGGAATTAACGTGAAATTACTGACCGGCTCGACAAAAAAATCCGAGCGGAATATCATCCATGAAGAACTGAACAATGGCGAACTGCAACTATTGATAGGAACGCATACACTCATAGAAGACACGGTTCAGTTTAAAAACCTGGGCCTGGTTATAGTGGATGAACAGCATCGCTTTGGTGTAGTTCAGCGGGCAAAGCTATGGAAGAAAAACATTCAGCCACCTCATATACTGGTAATGACAGCTACTCCTATTCCAAGAACACTTGCAATGACTCTGTACGGCGATCTGGACATATCGGTAATTGATGAATTGCCACCGGGAAGAAAGCCCATAAAAACCACCCACCTGTATGAATCAAAACGCCTCAAGCTGTATAATTTCATGAAAAAGATGATCGCCAGCGGAAGACAGATATATATGGTGTACCCGTTGATTCAGGAATCTGAGAAATTGGATTTAAAAGCCCTCGAAGAAGGTTACGACAATATCCAGCGAAACTTTCCGCCGCCAGAATATGCCATAAGCGTTATGCATGGCAAAATGCGGCCAGAAGAAAAAGAAAAATCCATGAATCTTTTTGTGAAGGGCATCACACAAATCATGGTTTCAACCACAGTGATTGAAGTGGGAGTTGATGTACCAAATGCTTCGGTGATGGTGATTGAAAATGCAGAACGTTTCGGGCTGTCTCAATTGCATCAGCTAAGAGGGCGCGTGGGCAGAGGAAAATACCAGTCGTACTGCGTCCTGATGTCATCAAATAAATTATCAGACGAAGCAAAAAAGCGAATTGAAACGATGGTTCGCACCAATGATGGTTTTGAAATTGCCGAAGTAGATTTAAAACTTAGAGGTCCCGGCGCTATAGAAGGAACACAACAAAGTGGCATACCTTTTGATTTAAAAATAGCAAATCTAAGTTCTGACAATGAAATTTTAACACATGCCAGAAACAGGGCTCTGGAGATATTAAAGAAAGATCCGGAGTTAGAAAACGAAGAGAATCAAATTTTGAAACAAGAACTAAAAAAGATCAAAGCCAAACAATCGAATTATAGCATTGTAAGTTAAAACATTTAACTATGAAAATATTAAGTAAAAGCATTTTAAGTATTTTTCTTCTAATCGTATCGTTCAGCTCTCTAAAAGCACAAAAAGGTTATGATGAATGCAGTGAATTAGATCCTGTTTACCAGGAAGGGGAAAAACTCAATTATATTATGACATACAACTGGTTTTTAGCGTGGACAGATGTTGGAGAAGCCTCTTTTGAAGTCAAAAAAAAGAATAATTTCAACCGGGAAGTCTATCATTTTATAGGCAAAGGCAAATCATATCCTTTTTATGATTGGTTTTACGAAGTAAGGGATATATATGAATCATGGATAGATTCAGAAACCTTACAACCCATCTTTTATAAAAGAGACGTGAACGAAGGGGGCTACCACATTGATATCACTTATGACTATAACTGGGAAGATACAGTAGCTTATTCCAATTCTGAAAAGACGAGGCAAGATCTCAAACTGGATACTATAAAACTTCCATCATGCACCTACGATGTGATGTCTATTATCTATCATGCCAGAACGATTGATTTCTCAAAATATGAAGAGGGCGAAAAAATTCCACTCAACTTACTACTGGACAGCAAAATAGAGAACATCTACATTCGTTACCAGGGGAAAGAAAAAAAACGTGTAAGAGGATTAGGTAAATTCAACACTATCAAATTTACAGGTTACCTTGTCAAGGGAGATGTTTTTAAAGGAGGTGAAGCTCTGGAAGTGTGGGTTACCGATGATAAGAATCGAATCCCCGTTTTTATTGAAACCCCGATAAAAGTAGGAAAAATAAAGGCAAGATTAGACACCTACGAAAATCTGAAATATGATCTGGATTCGAAGATTAAGTAGGAATGCTTTGATGAGTGGATGTTGGATGGTGGATGGTTTGTCAGATGGTTGATAAAATAGGCACTTTCAGGAGTAGAAATAAATATTAAAACGCTCATCAATTAGCTAAGAAGTAGATAGTAGTTAGTAGTTAGTAGTTAGATAAGACGCTTTCTATGAATAGTTTAAATAGGCAATTTCAGAAGTAGGGGCAAATATTATAAAGGCCATCATTTAATTAATGAGTAAGCAGTCGCAGAAGCAGTAGCAGCGAGGAGAAAAACCTGACAGCGCCTTCAAGGCCTGTCAGCGTTTGAACAGAGAAAGGAAAAGAGAAAAATTAAGCAGCAGGCAGGAGAGAAGATATGACCTCGTTTTTTAATCATTTTTGCATTTTTCGGGGTTTCGCTTTACTTAATTTGTTTTTAACTTCTTGTATTTCAAAATATTACTTGCTTCTGAAAGTGCCAAAATAGATGCTGGAAAGCTAATTTCAAAAATACAATCTAATTTCTAAAATGAATTCAGAAATTATAGAAAACAGGAGGTTTCTTACCTCTGAATTTGCTTTACTACAGTATTATTTTTTTATCCTTTTTAAAAAGGCATTCATGGCATAATGAACAAAGTAATATATACTTTTCAAAAAATTTATCTTTTCAATTTTTCTATAAACCTTCCAAACTCCTTTAGCTCCTTTGTAGCGTTTAAGTATACTATATTTATTTACAACTCTGTAAGATGCCAGAACTTCATTTAGCCCGTAAGCTGAAAATCCCCGTTTCATTATTTCGCACCAAAGAGCCATATCCTGTCTATAACGAATATGATTCATTTCAAAATCACCCACCTGATCTCTATCAATAATGACCGTCAATGTTCCTATAATAGTATTCTTCAAAAGTTCTCTATAGGTTATTTCATCAGGAACTTTAATTACATTATAATCTTTCGTACCATTATGTGAAAATCTTTTATATGAGGTGAAAGTAAAAGCATATCCATTTTTTTCCATAAAATCTAGCTGAATCTCTAATTTTCTTGGATGCCAAATATCATCACTATCAAGAAATGCCACAAACTTGTTATTTGTATTTTTTAGTGCATGATTCCTGGCAACAGCAGGACCGCCATTATTTTTCAGCTCAATAAGTTTGATTCTATTATCTTTATCCTGAAAATCCTTAACAATATTTACGGTTTCATCTGAGGAATTATCATCGCAAATAATTAATTCCCAATCTTTATAAGTCTGTGAAATTACAGAATTAATAGCTTCAGCTATATAATCAGCCGAATTGTAAGCAGGCATTATGATAGAAACGGACAAACCCAATTAATTTTAGTAAGAAAAACTTTGTCTTGCATAGATAAAAAAAATAACGAGCATCACGAAACTTTGCTGAAAATATTTCAATAAAGATCTTCTATAATCTGCAACTTCCCGGAATTAAGTGGTTTAATCCTCTCAACCTCTGTAAAGACAATGTCAAATTCATTGGTAATCTCTTGCAAAATCTTCTCTTTCAAATGTGCAGGAATTTCTTTATGAAAGTTTTTATCTCTTACAAACTCAATCACCAGTTTGGTATAATCTTTACGGATTATTTTAAATTGTCTTATTTGTGAATATTTAGCAAATAAGCCTGTAAAACTATGCACTGTCAAATACTTTCCTGATGGAGTTTTAATCACATCTGTATTTCGGCCTAACACTTGATGTAATAAAGGCATATCAAGCTTTCTATGAGTGGGATATTTCTCCTTTGGTAGCTTCACGGCCATATCACCTAACTTATAACGAATAAGCGGCATAGAGAAATGAATCAGGCTAGTTACAACTACATGACCGGGTTCTCCGTCAGGAACCTCATTACCCTGTTCATCCAGAAGTTCAAGGTAAACATGAGGTATATTGATATAAAGGGAATCTATGTCTTTCTGACTTGCAATCAGCAAACCTTCTCCACTTCCATAAGTTTCAAATACTGAACATTGAAAAACAGCTTTTATATTTTCCCTATAGGGTTTTGTCATCATTTCACCCAGAGAAATTACACCCTCAAAATAAAAACCGGATATATTATACTTTTTGGCTATTAAAGCAAAAAGATTCAAAGCAGAGCTGTAACCACAAAGAAAGCGGATTTTATTACGTTTAGCAGTTGTTAAAACATCAACAATTTCATCTTCTGTTAAAGAAAAACTATTAATATATATTACTTTAAAAAAGCGATCTTTTAAACCTCTTAGTATGCCTCTTTTTGGATTTACACCCATTTGAATCATGGAATCTCCAATTCGATAACCACCCCACTCCCACCAGTTTATTTGATTTGCCCAAAACATGGAAAGCTCTCTGTTGTTAAGATAAACTGTGCTTTGATAACCGGATGAGCCACTACTGCTTAAGCTTTTCAATTTATTCATAGAGCACGTAAGAAGCTGATTGGTATTTTCCCGCAATATCTTCTTATTCAGAATGGGAAATTTTTTTACCCACTCAAAAGGGTTTTCTTCTTCTTCTATATTAAGGGAACCATAATAACCGGAATTTTCAGTGGCATATTCAAGCAGGTTTTTAAGTCGATGTTCTTGAATATTTACAAGTTCCTGATGATTTTTATTATTTAAAGAACGGACTTGCCTTAAGTTCCGTGAAAAACTTGTATTGAAAATCAGGTCGCCGACAGGTAAAAGAATTTTCCTTAACAACTCAGGATATCCCATATTCCAATATTTCTTTCCAATATTTGCTAACTTGTTCCCATGTAAAATTGTTGGCTTTTTCTTTAGCATGCCTGGCCATTTCAGCCATTTTGCCAGGATTCTCAAAGGCTTCAATCATTCTGCCGGCCATTGCTTCCGGCTCCTTCGAACAAAGTAATATTTCCTTCTCACTCTCCCACAACAAAGGTATTTCCCCTACATTGAAACTCAAAACAGGCACCCCGCTTGAGGCAGCTTCCAGAACCCCAAGACCGAAACTTTCATAGGAAGGGGTGTTAATAAATAAGTAATGAGAATGAAAATAACCAGTAAGTGATTGATTTGATACCGGACCGAGTATCCGAATGTGATCAGTTAGATTTAAATCGTTAATCAACTCTTTGCAAGCCTTAAGTTCTCCTTTATCCGGACCAATCATTGTTAATAGCACATCCGGATACCTGTTTTTTATAATTTTGATCGCCCGGATAGCTGTTTGCGGGTTATATTCTCCGGAAAACGCCCTCAACCATAAAACAGAACAACAATTTTCTTTATTAAACGGATTGTAGGGAAACCTCTCCTGATCAATAAAATTAGGTAAATATTTTACATTATAACCTTTTTCAGCAAAAAAAGTGTGCAAAAAACGGGAAGGTGTGATGATTAAAGTTGAAAACTGCAATATTCTTTTAATCACTCGCTTCTTTTCCGGGTAAACAAAGGGCAATTTCCCCCCATGTAAATTCACAATAATGCTCTTTTTTCTTCTTAATCGAGCAATTAAAGTTCCTGTCAAAGCATATATAAGAGCCCGCCCACTAAATACATCAACATGAAGTATAGCATAATTTCCAAATAAGGCATTAAAGAATATATCAAAAAAACGCAAAAATTTATTTGTAATAAATGAACATGCCTTCACATGATAATCTGTACTCAACTGATCCGCTAATCGCTCTATCGGCCCAATGGTGCCGTATTTCCAAGAAAGAAAAGAACCGACAAACAATAGCTTCTTTTTATCTCCCATAAATCAAAACTTCGTTAATTAAGCAGTTATTAATACAGACATTTTCAAAGGTATATGATAAATAGTAAAATGACCATTAACCGGCTGATGAATAATTCAGGCTAAATGAATGCAGACAATCAAATAAAAGATTCCTATTCTTTATCTTTTGGAAACGGTTTTATCCGGTCAACTTGCCGGACAATTACATAAAGAAAACCAACTACCAATATTATAATGGGCAGGATGAAACGTTCTTCTTCTACAGCCAGATATGCGAAGGCGAATAAAATAATGTTAAGCAGAATTGAGTACAAAACAGTTTTTTGATGACTAAATCCTCCTTGCACTATCCGCTGATAAGCATGTTTTTTATGTGCCTGAGTAACGGCTTCTTTGTTTTTTGCTCTGCGGAAAAGTGTTATAGTGGCATCAAACCAAAAAAGTGAGGATAGAATGGCAAAAACAAGCAAAGACAATTCACTTGTAGTGTGATAATACACGGCAAGAATCCCCAAGGTGTAACCTAACAAAATACTTCCCACATCGCCCATGAAAATTTTTGCCCGTTGCCAGTTCCAATATAAAAAACCCAGAACGGAAGCTGCAAGAAGCAGCAAAATTTGGTTCCCGGTAAAAAAATACAATGCCAGAGAAATAAAAATGGCTTCCACAGCTGCATATCCATCAATACCGTCAAGAAAATTATAGAGATTGACAAACCATATTAAACCAAGTACACCTACTACGGATAAAATAACAGATTGAGAAAGCTGAAACAATCCAAAATCAATCGTTTCTATACCCCCCAGGAAATAAACCCCGAGAGAAATCCCAAGTAACTGAAAAAATAACCTTACTAAGTAAGGCAACGTTAAAATATCGTCCAAAAAGCTGATAATAACTAAGATCAAACCACTATAAAGAGCAAGAAAAAGGCTTTTTTCAATACAACCAAGCAAATAAAAAATCAACACCCCTACAAGCCAGATTAACACAATTGCCAAACCACCACCTCGCGGAGTAGGTACTTCATGTGAACTTCGTTTGCCGGGAATATCCATAAGAGATTTTCGAATGGCTATCTTTTTTACCAGCAAAGTAAGCACCCAGCTTATCAGAGCTGGCAGTAAAATTAATAAAACAATGTCCATGAATTGTAAATTATTTTTTTCCTAAATTTTATATATTCTTTTTATACCAATCGATCATTTCTTTCATGCCTTGATCGAAAGAATAACCTGGTTGAAATCCTATTCGTTTATAAGACTCTGTACTATACAATTTCAGATTACCAAAAATCTTGCAGTAAACAGAAGGTGAAAGAAATTTCAATATACCCCTCAAAAAACAAGGA
Source organism: Bacteroidota bacterium (assembly GCA_051747065.1). Taxonomy (GTDB): domain Bacteria; phylum Bacteroidota; class Bacteroidia; order Bacteroidales; family UBA12077; genus JAGXLC01. Next base: position 20,689 of record JBNJFT010000018.1, read on the forward strand.
ACAGTAAAAAGAAATATTTTCTTGTCAAGATGCTTACTAATTGTTTGAGCTATTTCTGTAGTAGAAATGGGTCTTGGATCTGTTACCAGAAAGGTTCCCTGTTGATACTGAAGAATAACCTGATCAATAAAATCCACCAGGTTTTTTACATACAATATATTCCTTTCATTACTGATATTCAGGAATGGCGCCAAATGATATTTGTTAATGAAGGCAATCATTTTGTTAATATTCCCTCTGTTTCCGGGACCATAAACCATTGGAATCCGGAGAATTGACACATAAAAATCTCTGTCATTCAATGTTCTCAGCTTTTCTTCTGCTTCCAGTTTGCTTCGACCATAATTATCAGTGGGTTTCGGCGTGGTTTCTTCATTCCATCCGACTCCTTTCGGTGTATATTCCCCATAGACCCGGATGGTACTTAAGAAAACAAATTGTTTTACACCTTCCTGTTTAGCTTTCAGAGCGGTTTTATAAGCCAGCTCTGTATTAATCTCATAATATTGTTGATAAGGAATTTTACTTGATTGATGGACAATTGCCGGCAGATGAAGAACAGTATCATAATCAGAAAAATTTATGGAATCCAGCTTATTCGTCTTTAATGAAACTTTATCACAAGGTTTGAGCCTGGAATGTTGCTCAAAACTATTTCCAATAAAACTATTCTTTCCTACTATTAAAACTCTGGGTTGAGACATCTGTTTATTTATTTTTGGCAGTATCGATTACTTTTTCTACTAACTTATTCATTATATTGGTTCGGTTAAATTTTTGTTTGAAAACTGTATTATCCGGCAATAGATTTTTCTCTTTCTCAAACTCTTTTTTAAAGTCCTCAAGATTAGTCGGTTCAAAAACGATCCAGGAAGGAAGGTTCTGCTTGATAAACTGTGCACTATAACCCGAAACTCCGGCAATCACAGGTTTTTCGACAGCCCCGTATTCGAATATCTTCGACGGGAGCACTTTCTTAAATGCTTCATAATCATTCAAATGCAAAAACAAATAATCCGATTCCCTATATATCTTTTTGAGTTCGTCTCTGGATACAGGAGAAAAAACTTTCACATTTG
>JBNJFT010000019.1:0-11112 GCA_051747065.1 Bacteroidota bacterium
TTATCACTATCCAACTTCAAAACTGCCATAAATGCAGATTGAGGAACCTCTACGTCACCAACCTGGCGCATTTTCTTTTTCCCTTTCTTCTGCTTCTCCAGCAATTTTCTTTTTCGGGTAATGTCACCTCCATAACATTTGGCTGTAACATCCTTGCGCAAAGCTTTTACTGTCTCGCGGGCAATAACTTTTGAACCAACAGCTGCCTGAATGGCTATATCGAATTGCTGTCGGGGAATAAGCTCTTTCAGTTTTTCACATATTCTCCTGCCAAATGAGTAAGCATGATCGTGATGGATTAATGTTGAAAGGGCATCAACCATATTTCCGTTTATTAAAATATCCAGGCGAACCAATTTGGCAGTTACATATCCGGTTTGGTAATAGTCAAATGAAGCATACCCTTTTGATATGCTTTTGAGCTTATCGTAAAAATCAAATACAATTTCAGCGAGTGGCATTTTAAACGACACTTCAACCCTGTTGTTTGGCTGATATACCTGACTTTTCAACTCTCCTCGCTTATCAAGGCACAATTTCATAATCGCCCCGATAAAATCCGCCCTGGTGATAATCTGTGCATTGATATAAGGCTCTTCAATGCGATCAATCGATTTAGGTTCAGGCAAACCTGAAGGATTATGAACTTCAACCATTTCACCCTCGGTAGTATACACCCTGTATGAAACATTCGGAACAGTAGTGATCACATTCATATCAAACTCACGGTCCAATCGTTCCTGAATAATTTCCATGTGAAGCAAACCAAGAAAACCGCAACGGAAACCAAAACCTAAGGCGGCAGATGATTCAGTTTCAAAAGTTAACGAAGCATCGTTTAACTGAAGCTTTTCCAGGGAATTTCGTAATTCCTCATAATCATCGGCATCCACAGGATAAATTCCGGCGAAAACCATTGGTTTTACATCTTCAAACCCAGAAATTGCCTCATCACAGGGATTATCAAATTGAGTAATCGTATCACCCACTTTCACTTCATTGGAAGTTTTTATTCCAGAAATGATATATCCAACATCACCGGCTTGTAATTGTTTTCTCTCCTCCTGCTTTATCCTCAAAACACCTATTTCATCGGCATAATAATCTTTGCCGGTATTTACGAATTTTACATGGTCGCCTTTTTTCAATGTGCCGTTAAAAACACGGAAATAAGCTTCTATACCGCGGTAAGAATTAAAGACAGAATCAAAAATCATTGCCTGCAAAGGTGCATCAACGTCTCCTTTTGGTGCAGGTACTTTATCGATTATTGCATCTATTATATTTTGAATACCAAAACCAGTCTTACCACTGGCCTCAATAATATCTTCTTTATCACAACCTATCAATTCAATAATCTGATCTCTTGTTTCATCGGGCTTTGCAGCATCGAGATCCACCTTGTTCATGACCGGAATAATCTCAAGGTCGTGATCAATAGCCAAATACACATTGCTAATTGTCTGTGCCTGAATTCCCTGAGCAGCATCAACAACAAGCAAAGCTCCCTCACATGCTGCTATGGAGCGTGATACTTCATAAGAGAAATCCACGTGCCCCGGGGTATCAATTAAATTAAGATAATATTTCTTCTTCTCACGGTAATAGTCCATGAGAATGGCATGACTTTTAATTGTTATTCCTCTCTCCCGCTCTAAATCCATATCATCAAGCATCTGATCCTGATAATCACGATCGCTCACAGATTTGGTCAACTGCAACAATCTATCCGCCAGTGTACTCTTTCCATGATCAATATGCGCCAGTATGCAAAAATTCCTAATATTCTCCATCATTCAAACTTTCGTTGTCTTCGTATTCGATTACTATTTAACCATTTCAGCCTGCAAAGATACTGAATTATTCGCAGAAAGAAATCTCCAATATATTTTTTCAAAGGTTTATTTCTACGAAAAAAGTCAAAAAAAATGAATCTTCAAAATCCAATCTATTTTCTCTGGAAATGATTTCTTAGACAGTTTCATTAGTAGAATGCAGAATGCAGAACACAGAATACAGAATCGCTAACAGCCTACTATTTTTTTCAAAAAAGTCTTAATATCTGTGCTACAAAATATCCCAGGTAATTTCCTATTGCATATCCAAGAATACCAACGGTTAAACCGGAAATCACAACCTGTTTGTTTTTTATTGCACTCGCTATTACGGGGACAAAAGGAGGAGAACAGATCAATGCTGCAGAAGTCACCATCAATGTATCCGAATCGACTTTAAAAACATAAGACAGCAACACATGCACCAATAAGGTTCCAAAAACTACATAGGTGATAAAAATAAAGAGGTAATTATTTGCACTTGAAAAATCAGCAAAGTCAGCCATTGAAGAAACTACAAGGCTGAATATCAAAATCAGATACATACCCAGCTCAAACGTTTTTTCTGTTCTGTTCACAGAAGGAATCAGTGAAAAACCAATACCAAGCGTAGTAATTATTAAGATGACCACTACAGTCTGTAATCTTTCAGGGAAAAACAGGCTTATACCGCCTGCAAACGCGAAGATCAATACAGACAAACCCAAAGCTTTACTTAAAGGAAACAATGTATGCTTCTTCAAAATTCCTTTGTAAGGATCTCTCCCATCCAACTGTGACATTGTTATTCTGCCGTTTTCCCGTGCTAAAGGAAAAGGTTTCAGAAAAAATGAGAACACGGTTTTCCCAAGGGTAATTAAAAATAGAAGATAAACGCTTGAGAGCACCATATCATAAGTATGAGTAATAATATACAGATCCGGGGAAACGTCCAGCATCATCTTTAGCGAAGCTAAATTAGGTGTGCCGCCTGTATATACACCAACAAGCATGCCGGAAATCTTCCACATATTCTCTAAATCACCTGTACGAAATATCAAATAACCGGAAAAAACCACTAAAACAACAGCAATCAATGCTGCCCCCAAGGATATAAGAGTTGATCCGGCCATTTTAAACCACGATCTTACATTCGCAGAAAACAACAATAAAGGAATAGCCAGCGGTATAGTAATCATGGTAAGGTATTCCTGAACAACACTGCTTCCTTCAGGTAAAACACCAATATTTCCTAAGATCAGTCCAAAAACATAGGCAATGACAACCGAACCAATTTTGTTGACCATAGGGAATTTCCGGCATAAATAAAGTATAGCCATAGGGAAGAAAACATAAAACAAAATCAATCCTGCCTTCGCTATCATATCGGACCAGTTAAAACACAAAAATTGTAATTTTTCCCCAGATATTCAAATCGGTTTCAATCGGGAGATTCACATCTAAAAAGCATGCAAAAAAATAAGCGTAAAGGCTTTAAAATTAAGTCAATACGCTTATTTTTACAGCTTTAATAAGGTTTTCACCTAAAAAAATTATATGTCAAGTTCCTTCTAATCATCCTTTTTGCTTTGTTTTATTCCCTGGGCATCTTTACAATCACAAATATCATCCAATTCATTCAGGTTTTTATTATACACGTCCATAGCCCGGTGGCTCATGCCCATACTTGAAAAACCACCATCATGATATAAATTTTGCATGGTAACTTTCCTGGTAAGATCAGAAAACAGGGCTACGCAATAATCGGCGCATTCATCTGCAGAAGCATTGCCCAGAGGTGACATTCTCTCAGAAAAATCAAGAAGCCCTTCAAAACCCATTACTCCTGATCCTGCTGTTGTAGCCGTAGGCGACTGTGAAATCGTATTAATTCGTATTCCCTTCTCTCTTCCATAAATATAGCCAAAGCTTCTTGCAATAGACTCCAGTAAAGCTTTCGCATCTGCCATATCGTTGTATCCGTAGAGTGTGCGCTGTGCAGCAACATATGACAAAGCCACAACCGAACCCCATTCATTTATAGCATCCATTTTTCTTGCCATTTGCAACAATTTATGGAATGAGATTGCAGAGATATCCAGGGTTTTATGGAAATATTCATAATCAAGATCATCGTATGTTCTTCCTTTCCTAACGTTTGGAGACATGCCTATAGAATGAAGTACAAAATCAATTTTGCCATCAAAATACTCCATTGTTTCACTGAACAAATTTTCAATATCTTCAATTTTCGTAGCATCTGCGGGAATGACTTTAGTGTTGAGTCTTTCAGCCAACTCATTAATCTGACCCATACGCATTGCTACGGGTGCATTGGTCAGCATAATTTCTGCTCCTTGTTCATGAGCTTTTTCAGCAACTTGCCATGCGATTGATTTTTCATTCAACGCACCGAAAATAATTCCTTTTTTCCCTTTTAATAAATTAGAAGCCATTATAAATAGTTTTTAGGTAACATTAATATATGTTACAAAATTATAGATTGATTGTTTGAAAAAGATTATCAGGTTTCCAGAAATTCTCTGGCATTCTGCAGGGCAGTTTCCGTTAATTGTTCTCCGCTTAACATTTTTGCAATCTCCTGAACACGTTCCTCTTTAGTCAATTGCTTAATATCTGTATAGGTGTGTTCGTGGTCATCTTCTTTGTAAACAAGAAAATGGTAATTTCCTTTGCTGGCAATTTGTGGTAAATGGGTAATATTTACCACTTGTGTATTTACAGCCATTTTCTGCATAATGGCTCCCATCTTATCGGCAATATCTCCGGAGGTACCGGAATCGATTTCATCAAAAATGATAGTTGGTAATGCTTTTGTTTCAACCAGTAAAGACTTCAGGCTTAACATAAGCCTGGAAAGCTCACCACCGGAAGCTACACGGGAAATCTCTTCAGCGGGTATATTTTTGTTCGCACTAAAAAGAAAGCGCACTTCATCCTGGCCGTATTCCGTGAACTCATCAAGCTTATTATGTTCAATACTGAAAACGGCGTTGGGGATTCCCAATTCCTTCAGCATCTGCGTAATATGCTTTTCAATAGAAGGAATTGACTGGTTTCGATTCTCAGATATTTTATCAGCCCTTTCTTTTAAACTACTTTTCTTTTGATTGAGCGACTTTTCGATTTCTTCCAGCTTGAAATCATAAGAATTGATCTCTTCCAATTTTTGCGCGAACTCCTCCTTAATTCCAATCAACTCTTTATCCGAACTCACATTATGCTTGTGTTCCAGCGAATACAGATCATCCAGCCTTTGGCGAATAAATTCAGCACGTTCCGGGTCATGTTCCATGTTTTCATTCATCACACCAACCTCGTTGGAAAGGTCCTGAAGTTCTATGTAACTGCTTTCCATTCGTTCTCCCACATCTTTCGCTTTAGGGAAAAACTCTACAATCTTCTTCACACTGTCTGCAGCTTCCCTTAATTGAACCAATATTGAATTTTCTTCATTAGACAGCAGATGATAAGCATTCGACAAATTATATTTTATTTCTTCTGTATGATTGAGCGTCTCAAGTTCCTTCTCAAGCTCCTCCTGTTCTCCTTCTTTCAAATTAAGTTTTTCAAGCTGGTCATACTGAAATTGGTAATAATCCATATCGGATTTATTCTTTTCAGCATCTGCTTTCAAATTTTCATACTGTCTTTTTAATTTTCTGTATTCCTGAAAGTGAGTTTTATAATCGCCTACTAAATCTTCATGCGCAGCATAGGCATCAAGAATATCCAGTTGAAAATGATTGTCTTTCAGAATTAAATTATGATGTTGAGAATGAATATCCACCAGGCTGGCCCCCAGCTCCTTCAAGACTTTGATATTCACGGGAGTATCATTAATAAAAGCCCTTGATTTTCCTTTGCTGCTTATTTCCCGTCGAATTATGGTTTCAGCTTCAAAATCAAGATCATTGGCTTCAAAAATATGTTGCAGGTTATATTTTGATATATCAAAAGAAGCCTCAACAATGCATTTTTGACTCTCATCTTTCAAAACACTTGTATCAGCTCGGTTTCCCAGTATCAATGAGAGTGCTCCGATTAAAATAGATTTTCCGGCTCCCGTTTCACCGGTAATGGTAATAAAACCCGGATAAAACTCAATATTGATTTCATCAATTAAGGCGTAGTTTTTTATTTTCAATGACTGAATCATAGATCAAGGTTCTATTTACAAAGATGACATCATTTGTTTAACATTTCAAGTTATGAAACTACTATACACATTTCACAAAGATTTCCAGAAACACCTTAATTACAGTATCTATTCTTAATTCTGCGTAATTTTTTCGTATTTATCACTCCTTGAAGGATCTATTTCTGCCAGTATTTCATATACCCTTTTTGCCTGAGGGGTTGGAGATTCAGAAAAAACATTAACGAACTCATCAGCTTTTGCATCCAGCATAATACTCAGTAAGAACATATATGAATCGGGCTTTTCCCTGTACACCTCTTTAAGCAGATCCAATGACTGAGCAATGTTCTCACGGGCCGAAGCTAGATCTTTATGCATCTTGTCCAGTCCATTCCTGTGATACTCATAAGAAAACTCTCTGACTTTATCATACTCGTTATCAAGCAGATTATTTACCAACCAATACCTGTTTTTTCTGTCTTCATGGGCTTTCCATCCTTTATAACTTGCATTTTGAGCATTATTTACAATATCTTGTGCTCTCTTAAAATAAGGATCACCACCTTTAAACGAAAACGAATCGTAATCCAATCCGATGATTATATAAGCATAATAAGCTAAAAGAGAAGTCAAATTAGATTTATGAGTATTGATATCGAACTCCAAAGGTTCTCCTTCTTTGTATGCAAACTTCAGATTTTCATCTTTAAATCTGATCAGAGTAGTATTATAAGAAGAATTATAAACCGGTCTATTGGAACTTATCTGCATTTCTCCCTTGAATTCATCACCGGTATGATCTTTTAAATTTAAAAGGATTTTACATTCAATGCGTTCCTGATTTTCAAACTTGTCATCCGTCCAGCTACGCTCGTTTACAAATTCATAAATATCTTTCTGAAGGGTTCGGAATACTTCCTTGTTCGTTCCCTGTATCTGTGAAGAATTAACCTGGACATTACAACGAAGCTCTTGGGCAATCACTGTTCCACTTATAAAAGAAAGAAAAAGTATAATAAAAAGCTTACGAATCATCATGAGTATATTGAATAATTTTATTAACAATATCTTTAGCAACCTCTTCTTTTGATTTTAACTCAAAATCAAGGATATTATTTTCTTTGTCTATAATTTTCACCTTATTGGTATCATGTTGAAATCCTGCTCCTTGATCATTCAGTGAATTCAAGACAATAATATCCAGGTTTTTTTTATCGATTTTCTCTTTTGCGTTTTCAACCTCATTATTTGTCTCAAGGGCAAAACCAACCAATAATCTATTTTCTTTTATTTCGCCGAGACTGGCAGCTATATCTTTTGTTGGCTCCAATTCCAGGGACCATTTCTCTTTCCCTCTTTTTATTTTTTCAGAATGAGAGAGATTCGTTTTAAAATCACTAACTGCAGCAGAAAGGATAGCCCCATCCATTTCGGGAAACAACTCCAATGCTTTAGAATGCATCTGTTCGGCTGACTGAACTCTGTAAACAGTAATTGAATTATCATTAGTGACGATAGCCGTGGGTCCTGAAATCAAATAAACATCTGCCCCTTGTTTACTTAGGGCTTCAGCAATAGCAAATCCCATTTTCCCGGATGAATAATTTCCAATGTAGCGAACAGGATCAATCTTTTCAAAAGTAGGGCCGGCAGTTACTAAGAACTTTTTATTCTTCAGTTTTTTTTTTGAATTGAAGTAATCCGACACTATTTTTAATATCTTTCCCGGATCCTCCATTCTTCCTTTACCAGACAAACCACTAGCTAACTCTCCTGTGGCAGGTTCAACAATTATATCGCCGTAATTTCTAAGGATTTCCAGATTATTTAAGTTTGCAGGATGCTGATACATATCCAAATCCATTGCCGGCGCTACCATAACATCACATTTTGCTGAGAGGTAAGTGGTCAGTAATAAATTATCTGCTATCCCATTAGCCATTTTACCGATTGTATTGGCTGTCGCCGGAGAAACGAGATATAAGTCAGCCCACGTACCCAAATCCACATGGCTATTCCATTCTCCGTTTTCCGGATTGAAGAAATCAACCAAAATTGGATTTTTAGAAAGAGTTGCCATTGTCAAAGGGGTAATAAACTCTTTTGCATAGGGAGTCATAATAATTTTTACTGAAGCTCCTTCTTTAATCATCAATCTAACAAGTATAGCAGCCTTATAAGCTGCTATACTACCAGTAATACCAAGAAGAATATTTTTTCCTTTTAACAACATATAGTTTGAGGTCCTCTGTTAATCATTAGTATCCGGGGTATTTTCATTTCCGGTTTCCGGGCTCCTATAATAAATCTCACCGTCAAGATACTCCTGCAATGCGATTAAAGTAGGCTTGGGAAGCCTTTCATAAAATTTTGAAATCTCTATCTGTTCTTTATTTTCAAATACTTCCTCAAGGTTATCAGTATAAGAAGCAAATTCTTCTAATTTCTGATTCAACTCTTCTTTTATTTCCTTTGATATTTGATTTGCTCGTTTTGAAATAATGACAGTCGCCTCGTAGACATTTTCAACTCCTTCTTCGAGTTTTTTAATATCCTGCGTTTGAGTATTTGTTGGAGCATTTGTTTTTTTATAATCCATATTTTCACCTAATTAGTTTTCCAAATGTTTTTGTGTTTTTTCATATATCGATTCAACTTTTTCCTCATATTCACTATCGGGAAATTCATTTTCAAAAGTATAGTATTCATCCAATGCTGCCTGATATCTCTCTTTCTCTTTGTCTTTAATACTATAGGTAGCCAGGTAAAATTTAGACCTTAAAATCAAATAACGTAATTCTTCCCGATGCGAGGTATTAGGAAAACGTTTCAAGCAGTTCTCCAGGGCTACAATAGCTGCCTTATAATCTTTCATGTCATAATAAAGCTTAGCAGAGTTATAAGCTTTTTTTGCCAGTTTATCTCTCAACTTGGAAATATACTCCCTGCTTTCTTGAGCTTTTGAACTATTTGGATGCCTGTTGATAAAAAGTTGAAACTGATTTATTGCTTTCCTGGTATAACTTTGATCAAGCTGAGGCCTTGGTGACAATTTATAATTGCAGAAGGCCCTCATATATTCAGCTTCCTCAGCCCAAATATGATTCCCGTATGTCTCATGAAACTGTTTAAAATGGTGTTCTGCCAAAATATAATCAGTTTGCTCAAAATAAGAATCGGCTAGATAATATAGAACTGTGTCCGCCTTATTTGTAGCTTTCAATACAGGATTAAGCTGTTCAAAAAGCCCAATCGCATGTTCGTAGTCTTCAGCTTTGTAGTACTCAATCGCTTTGTCGTATTTTAATTGATAATCAGAGCTTTTTAGTAGTTTTTCATACTTACAGGATGAAAACAATACCACACCTATGATAAATACCAATAATAATTTTCCTGATTTTTTAAACATGTTGCAAAAATAATTTTTTCCTTCGAATTTTTAAAATAAAATGGCATAAGCCATATAAAATTTTGGCCAAATATCAAAAAATAATATCAAATCCCAACAATATAGCGCAAAACTTTTATCAAATATAATTCAATTTAGTTGTTTCACCATCTTAACTTAAATAATTAAATTTATATTCTTCTTTTTCTTAGTAATTATATTTACATACAGTTGAATGGTAAAAATTTAATAAACGACTGTATTCTATAAAATATTTTCTGAGATTTGAAAATTCATAAAAAAACCATACTTTTGTCGCTTTAGAAGTATTGATTGACAGGAAACCTAAAATAAAAAGCACTGTGGACATATTTGACAAAATACAAAAGGATATGGGACCGTTGGGTCAATATATGAAAGAGGCCCATGGATATTTTACATTCCCGAAGTTGGAAGGAGATATTTCCCCAAAGATGAATTTCCGTGGGAAAGAAGTATTGACATGGAGTTTAAATAACTACATCGGATTGGCAAATCATCCAGAAGTTAGAGAAACCGATGCAAAAGCTGCACGAGATTATGGTATGGCCTACCCGATGGGTGCCAGGATGATGTCAGGACAAACCAGGCATCATGAAGATCTGGAGAATAAACTTGCCGATTTCGTTGGAAAAAAGGATGCTTTCCTTCTGAATTATGGTTACCAGGGGATGGTATCAATCATTGACACACTTGTAAACAGAAATGATGTTATAGTTTATGATTCTGAATCGCATGCCTGCATTCTGGATGGATTAAGATTACATATGGGAAAAAGGTATGTATATCCGCACAACGAAATAGACAAACTTGAAAAACAACTTCAAAGAGCTACCAAATTAGCGGAAAAAAACTGTGGCGGAATATTGGTGATCACCGAAGGTGTATTTGGCATGGCCGGCGATTTGGGAAACTTAGATGAAATAATTAAATTAAAAGAAAAGTATAATTTCCGACTTCTGGTAGATGATGCCCACGGTTTTGGCACTATGGGTAAAACCGGAGCCGGAACAGGTGAATATTTTAATGTTCAGGATGAGATCGATGTTTATTTTGCAACTTTCGCAAAATCAATGGCTGGAATTGGAGCTTTTGTTGCTTCAGAGGAAAACATTGTAAACTACCTCAGATACAACATGCGCTCACAAACATTTGCAAAATCTCTTCCGATGCCGATGGTGCTAGGAGCAGAGAAACGGCTGGAATTATTAAAAAACAAACCTGAATTAAGGGAACAATTGTGGACAATCGTCAACAGATTGCAAAACGGGTTAAAAGAAGCGGGTTTTGACCTGGGAAATACCGAATCTCCCGTAACACCGGTATATCTATCGGGAAGTGTGCCAGAAGGAACGAATATCATCATGGATTTAAGAGAAAATTACAGTATTTTTTGTTCATTGGTCGCATATCCGGTTATACCAAAGGGGCAGTTGCTAATACGTCTTATTCCAACTGCAGTACATACAATTGAAGATGTTGACTATACAATTAAAGCTTTCAAAGAAGTACATAAAAAACTGGAAGACGGAAAATATCAGGCTGAGCATATTGCAAACGTAAGCTAATAAGTTTTTCAGATTAAAATAACTTGCCGTCAATTTGCAAATCAATTGCAGATTGGCGGTTTTTTTTTATATAGGCAGTTTCAGAAGTAGAGGATAAATATTAATAAAAGAATACAGAATACAGAATACAGAATACAGAAT
>JBNJFT010000019.1:11212-21591 GCA_051747065.1 Bacteroidota bacterium
AGAATACAGAATACAGAATACAGAATACAGAATGAACAGCATTATCAGCAGTCAATGGATATAGAATTCATTTCATTTCTTGCAATGAGTATAATTAAAGTAAATTGAATTGATATTTATTTTATTTCGCATTCAGAATTCTTCATTCTGCCTGCCAACCCTGGCTGCAGCCAGGCGGCAGGCAGGTATTCTTATATATATTAGCCGCTACTTCTGAAATTGCCTAACTTACAAAAACGCCCCCTTTGAATAAATAAAGGAGGCGTTTTTCCATTTCATAAAAATCTGTTTACCAGCTTATTTTAAACCACGGTTTTTTAACAGCGGTTCAATCTTTGGTTCCCTTCCTCTGAATTTCTTATATAATTCCATAGCATCTCTTGTTCCGTCTTTCTCCAGCAGATACCTAAATTTACTTGCAGTTTCCTGATCGTAAATGCCATTTTTCTCGAATGCTTCAAATGCATCATTATCCAATACCGCAGACCACATATAGCTGTAATAACCAGCAGCATAACCTCCTGTAATGTGACTGAAATAAGTACTGTGATAACGTGGTTCAATTTCAGGAATTAATCCAATCTCATCGAGGTAATTCTGTTCGAACTTCATTACATCCAAATCCTTTGGCTCTGATAATGTATGATAAGCCATATCCAACATTGCTGCTGCCGTAAACTCAACATTTTTAAATCCCTGATTGAAATAACCGCTCTTTTCAATCTTCTTAATCAGTTCATCTGGTATCGGATCACCTGTTTCATAATGTTTTGCATAATCTTTCATAACCTTCGGATGACTAGCCCAGTGTTCCATTATTTGCGATGGTAGTTCCACAAAATCTCTTGGAATACTGGTTTGCGGATACTTGTTATCTGCCAGTAAGCCATCCAGGGCATGACCAAATTCATGAAATAATGTTTCCACCTCGTCCATACTCAATAATGCCGGTTTGTTTTCTGTTGGTGTTGTAAAATTCATAACCATAGTAACAAGTGGATGAATTTCTTTTCCATCTTTTGTTTGATAATGGGAACGATAACTACCACACCATGCTCCGCCTTTTTTACTATCTCTTGGATGATAATCCATAAAAAGCAAGCCTACGTGAGATCCATCACTTTCTTCAACTTTAAATACTGTTGCATCAGGATGAGGTTTGGGAACATCTTTTTCAATTTCAGTAAAAGTTATACCATACAGTTTATTTGCTACATCAAATGCACCTTGCTGTACCTTATCCAACTCAAAATATGGCCTCAATTCACTATCATCAAGGTTGTATTTTTGTTTACGTAATTTTTCTGCATAATACCACCAATCCCAGCTTTTAAGCTCAAAATCTTTCCCTTCATCTTCAATGATCTTTTGCATCTGAGCTCTCTCTTCCCTGGCTTTTTCAAGAGCCGGATCCCATACCTGCCTAAGAAGCTCCATCACATCCTCAGAGTCTTCTGCCATTCTGGTTTCAAGAGTATAATCGGCATATGTATCATAGCCTAACAATTGAGCCTTCCTAACACGTAATTTCACAATGTCAGAAAGATTTTCCTTATTATCGTATTCATTGTCGTTATTCCCTCGGGTTAAATAGGCTTTATAGAGCTTTTCTCTTAGGTCGCGATTCTTCGCATATTGTAGAAAAGGAAGCATACTGGGCTTATGAGTGGTAAACACCCATTTTCCTTCGTAACCTTTTTCTTCCGCTTTTTCTTCAGCAGTCTGAATAGCAGATTCAGGCAAACCTGCAAGGTTTTCCTCCTTTTCAATAACCATCTCAAAATTATTGGTTTCCTTTAATTCATTTTGTCCAAATTCTAGGGAAAGGGAGGATAATTTCTGATTAATCTCCTGAAGTTCTTCTTTTTTATCAGAGGGAAGATTCGCTCCACTTCGAATAAAATTTTTATATATATCTTCCAGCAAATATTCTTGTTCAGTTGTTAAATCCAACTCATCGCGTTTGTCATAAATGCTTTTAATCCGTTTAAAAAGTTCCGGATTCATCGAAATTTCATCTCTATGTTTGGAATATTTCGGGGAAACTTCCTGAGCTATACTCTGTAATGAATCGTTCGTATTGGCACTCAACAATCCATAAAAAACGTTTGAAACCTTATCAAGCAATTTCCCGCTATATACCATTTCTTCAATGGTATTTTCATAAGTAGGAGTTTCAGAATTATTTGCAATTTTTTCTATTTCCTTCTTGTGTTCCTTCATGCCTTTTTCAAAAGCAGGCATAAAATGTCCCTTTTTAATTTCTTCAAAAGGAGGAATTTTATAGGAAGTTTCGTACTCTGTAAAAAACGGATTTTTACCGTTCTCTTTATCCTTTTTCGTGGTACATGATCCCATAATTAGTGCAGTTAACAGGATAAAAATGGTTATTCTAACAATTTGCATATTCATTTGGTTTAAAAAATTAAAAGTTTATTTGAGTTAAATATATTATTAAAATGACTTGAATTATTTTTCAAAGTTTAAAAATACTCTATTTTTCATCGAAATAAGCTACAGTTTGTAAAATAAACCTAACTGGTTTTTTTATTAACTTGAAATCCGCCCTATATAAATATTGTAGAGTTATCATTATAACAAAACATGCAACCTCACAATTTAGAAAATTATTGTTTCAGGAACTAATAATCCTTTAATTCATGATCAAAATACTGGAATTCAATGGAACGGTTTTCAGGATCGCGGCCATAGAAATGATATATATTAAATTTTGGATTCATCTTTGGCTTATCTTCAGCATTTCTTTTCATCTGATTATACATGCTGTCAACCATTTCTTTTTCCGGATAAAAAAAGGTAATCACAGCTTCTTTATCAGCATGGCCGCTTTTGCAAAATCCAAAAAGCATATTGCCATGTTTTAGAATTTTGCATGCTCCCTGATCCAACCACAATTCGCAGCCTACTTTTTCAATATAAAAGTCAGCAACACTATCGAGTTTCTCTGTAGCAAAAAATACGATTCCACCGTTTTTATTTGAATTCTTTTCCATATCGTTTTGATTTTGTGATTTTAAAGGATTGCAAGCTATTAAAATTGTCAGTATAGATAAGAATAATATTTTCGTTGACTGTCTCATTTTAACAATTTTAGAGTTGTACATAAATTATTTACAGTATAAATTTACACAATTCAATAAAAAGATAAAAACCGGCCCTTTAAAAAAAGAGACCGGTTTTCTAACCAACGAAACAACTAACTTTACACTATACTAACCTAAAACCCAAAACCAATTATTCTTTATCTTTATATTCGTTGACAATATCTTTTACTCCATCCGGGGCAACTCGTCCGTAGGTTTTATCTCCGACCAGAACCACTGGTGCTAATCCGCATGCTCCAACGCATCTGAGACAGTTGAGGGAAAATTTCCCGTCTTCGGACGTCTCTCCTACTTCTATACCCAGTTGGCGCTTGAATTCCTGTAATACGGTATCCGCACCTCTTACATAACAAGCTGTGCCGGTACAAATAGAAATCGGATATTTGCCCTGGGGAATCATCGTAAATAACGAATAAAAAGTGACCACACCGTATACTTTAGCAACAGAAACATTTAGTTCATTTGCAACAGCTTCCTGAAGTTCTGCAGGTAAATATCCAAAATGCTCCTGAACCTGCTGTAAAACGTTAATTAATTCACCTGCTTCATTATTATGCTCTTTACAGATCTCTTTTATTTTATTCAGATCTTGTTCTTTTATTTTGACTTTTATACTAGACATTCTTTATTCCTCCTAATTTAAAAGATATTAACTGATCTCAATTTTCCGGCTTAAATCGAAATATTTGGTATGTAATAGTTTATGAGCTTTTTCACTCATAGGCTTACCGAGATATTCCTCGTAAAGCTTCTTAATTTCAGGATTTTCATGAGATTTTCTTAGCGACTTATTCTTATCTTCCTCATAGATAGCATTTTGCCGTGCTTTCAAAATTCTGGTATCGTTATGATGAAGCGGTTGTCCACCACCACCAATACATCCGCCGGGACATGCCATAATTTCTATTGCATGAAATTCTGAATTTCCTTCTTCAATTGCCTCAAGTAATTTTCTTGCGTTACCTAATCCATGAGCAATTCCGATATTAATATCCTGTCCTTCGAAGTTAACCGTTGCTTTACGAATTCCTTCAAATCCTCTTAATTCATCAAAGACGATCTTATCAGATTCTTTTCCGGTGTATAATTCATAAGCTGTACGAGTAGCTGCTTCAATAACACCACCTGTTGTTCCAAAAATCACTCCGGCACCTGTTGATTCTCCCATTGGACGATCGAAATCTTCATCAGGAAGATCATTCAGGTTAAAGTTTGCTTCTTTAATCAAATGCGCCAATTCGCGAGTTGTTACTGAAAAGTCAACATCCGGATTATCATCTACCTTAAATTCATCACGTTGACTTTCATACTTTTTAGCCAGACATGGCATGATAGAGACTACTACAACATCCTCTCGTTTTTTCTCAATTTTATCGGCAAAATAAGTTTTTGCTACAGCACCAAACATTTGTTGTGGTGAACGTGCAGATGAAGGAACATCTTTTTGATCAGGGAAATGGTGCTCTATGAAACTAACCCATGCAGGGCAGCAAGAAGTCAGCATCGGCATTTTTACCTCTTTATCTCCGTCAAGATACTTCGTTAAACGGTCTAACAACTCCGCGCCCTCTTCCATGATAGTCAAATCTGCCGCAAAATCAGTATCAAACACATAATCAAAACCTAATCGGCGGAGGGCGGTCACCATCTTACCAGTAACTAAAGTTCCTGGTTCGTTACCAAACTCTTCGCCCAACGCAGCTCTTACAGCAGGGGCAGTTTGAGCAATAACCGTTTTTGAAGGATCAGAAATTGCGTCAATAAGGTCTCTGGAGTGATCTACTTCGGTCAAGGCGGCAGTAGGGCATACAGCAACACATTGCCCGCAGTAGGTACATGAAGAATATTGCAAGTCCATTTCAAAAGCGGGAGCGACAGCAGATTCAAAACCTCTGTTGAAAGCATTCAGTGCACCTACTGTTTGAAATTCGTTACACATCACTTCACATCGGCGGCACATGATACATTTATCAAGCTCCCGAACGATAGACGGCGAATAGTCGGTTTTATAAGTTGACATTTCAGCATATTCCTGGCCAGGAATTTCACGAATTCCAAGTTTAATTGCCAGATCCTGCAACTCACAGTTGCCTGATTTTTTACATATCAGACAATCTTTAGGGTGATCTGAAAGAATGAACTCGACAACTGTTCTTCTGGCGTTGATAACTCGCATTGTGTGCGTTTTAACTACCATTCCATCAGCTACTTCAGTAGCGCAGGAAGGTGCCAGGTTTTTTCTTCCTTCAACTTCAACTACGCATACGCGGCAGCCACCGGGTTTATTCTCTACTCCGATATCTTCAAGGTTCATGTAGCAAAGCACTGGAATGTCAATTCCAATTTCTTTTGCCGCTTTATATATCGTGGTTCCTTTTGGAACTTCTACTTCTTTATTATCTATTGTTAATTTTACGTTTTCCATCATCTAATTATTTTACAATTACAGCATCAAATTTACAAGCCGTCAGACAGGCACCGCATTTAATACATATTTCCTGATCAATTTCATGTACTTGTTTTCTTTCTCCGGTAATTGCGCCTACAGGGCATTTTCTTGCACATGCAGTACAACCAACGCAATTTTCGGGTATAATTTCATATTTCATTAAATCTTTACAAGCTCCTGCAGGACAACGCTGATCTTCAATGTGAGCAACGTATTCATCCCAGAAATTTTTCATTGTAGAAACCACAGGGCTTGGAGCAGTCTGGCCCAAACCACAAAGAGCAGTATCAGCAATTACATTGCACATATTCTTGAGGCGCTGCAATTCTTTCATTTCTGCTTTGCCTTGGGTTATTCTATCGAGTAACTCATGCAAACGCTTCGTTCCGATACGGCAGGGTGAACATTTCCCGCAGGATTCTTCAACAGTGAAATCAAGGAAGAACTTTGCAACCGAAACCATACAATCGTCTTCATCCATCACAATCATTCCGCCCGAGCCCATCATTGAACCTACAGCAAGCAGATTATCAAAATCAATCGGTGTGTCGAGGTGTTCTTCTGTCAAACAGCCTCCTGAAGGGCCACCGGTTTGTACCGCTTTAAATTTCTTTCCATCCTTAATGCCGCCCCCGATTTCAAAGATCACCTCACGCAGGGTGATTCCCATCGGAACTTCAACCAGTCCAACATTATTGACTTTTCCTGCAAGGGCAAACACTTTTGTTCCCGTTGATTTTTCCGTGCCAATCTTGTTGAACCAATCTGCTCCTTTATTGATAATCACCGGAACGTTGGCATAAGTTTCAACATTATTTACGTTGGTTGGCTTTCCTAAATATCCTGATTCTGCAGGGAAAGGTGGTTTAAATGTTGGTTCGCCACGTTCTCCTTCCATGGAATGGATCAGTGCTGTTTCTTCACCGCAAACAAATGCGCCTGCACCATAACGAAGCTGTATATCGAAATCAAAATTGCTGTCGAAAATCTTTTCTCCCAACAATCCGTATTCACGAGCCTGTTTTAAGGCTATTTTCAATCGTTTAATTGCGAGAGGATATTCTGCACGAATATATATCAAACCTTTTGAAGCGCCGGTAGCATAACCACAAATTGCCATTGCTTCAAGAACTGAATGCGGATCGCCTTCAAGGATTGACCGGTCCATAAATGCGCCCGGGTCACCTTCGTCAGCATTACAAACCACATATTTCTGATCCGCTTTATTCTTATATGCAAAATCCCACTTTATTCCGGCTGGGAAACCACCGCCGCCTCGTCCACGAAGTCCTGATTCTTTAATTTGATTGATTACATCTTCCCGGCTCATTTCTTTCAGGACTGTTCCCAAAGCGAAATAACCATCGCGAGCTATATATTCATCGATATTTTCTGGGTCAATGAATCCACAATTTTTCAACGCAATACGAATTTGCTTCTTGTAGAAACCCATGTCTTTTGAATCCCTGATCGTTTCGCCTTTATCTGGATCTGTATATAAAAGGCGGTCGATTTTACGCCCTTTTATTATATGCTCTTTAACAATTTCTTCTGTATCCTCAGGTTTTACTTCTGTATAAAACGTATTATCCGGTAAAATTTTTACGATAGGCCCCTTTTCACAAAAACCAAAACAGCCAGTCATAATTACCTGTACTTCATCCTGAAGGTTATTATCCTGCAAAGATTGCTTAAGGTTTTCTGTGATTGAGTCACTTGCCGAGGCACGGCAGCCGGTTCCGCCACAGACAAGCAAGTGCATTTTATATTTTGTCATTATCTATTCCTCCTTTATTTATAATTATTCATCATCGATTGTCCTGTAGTTCTGCGGTATAATTCCATCAACCAATTCGCCGCGCTTAATATAACGCTCAATAATTTCATCCGCTTTCTTTGTGTCCACGTAACCAAATACAACAGGCTCTTCACCTGGCTTAGTTACCTCAATAGTTGGTTCTGCATAACTATATCCCATATCACCAGCTTGAGTCACAACCGCTTCGATATTGCGTTTTTCCAATGCTTCAACCAGGAAATCCATTACTTCCTTCGCACCAGAAGCAATACCGCTTGTAGCCATTCCTACTTTTATTTGCACATAAGATTCTGCATCTTCTGCGCGCTCTCGAAGATCTACATCTTTATGCAGATTTTCTTTGCGCTTTTTAAGGTCGTCTAATGACTTTATTTTTCCCATAGTGTCTTAATTATTGCTTTTCTAAATTATATGATATTATGTTTTATTCAATAAATCTTAAAATGATTTTCTATGCAAATATAATATTTTTCTGTTAATTTTTTAACAGTGTTATTAAAATAACAAGTAATTTAAAAAAATTCTAAATAGTTTTTTCCTGTTATTTAAAAGGCTTTATGTCAAAGAATAATCAAAATTAAAAATTAAAAACCAATCATTTAATGAGTTTTACCCACCAAAGTTTATGTTTTATAACTAAAATTGTCTGTTGCCTCTATGTCCTTCATGTTTTCTTCAATCATTTCCCGGATATAACCACTGATTTCTTTTTGATACAGGGGCGTGCCATCGAGTACTTCTTTAATTTCCTGAGTGTTCAATTCAAATTTATTTTCATTTTTCCGATAGCAAAAATCAAAATCGATTGCAGAATTACTTGTTACCAATTGATGAATGGTTCCTACAATGTCGCCTTTTGAAGGGCAATCGATGTTATCCTTGATAAAAGTTGCTTTAACAGAAGTTCCCTTACCCAACTCCGACTCTATCTTAAAATTTCCACCTGTTCGTTCAGCGTTCTGCCTGAGCAAAGGAAGCCCCAATCCAACCTTCCGTGTATTGCGTGATGTAAAATAAGGATCACTTGCGTTTTCTGCCTGCTCTTTGGTCATTCCTTTTCCGTTGTCAGTTATTGTCATCTGCAGCCTACCAGTAGAATCAGTTTCCTCAATACAAATTTGTACCTGTGTACCACCGGCCTGAATGGCATTTTGTGCAATATCCAATATATGATAAGCAATACTCTTCATAACTTCATCTCAGTTTTGCGGCCTTCCAGGCTATTTAGAGCTTTTCGGATTTCTGAAAAAGAAGGCTCATTCAAATAAAATCGGGTATAAACCGCACCTATATCGTTGACATAATGAGCATCCGAACTCTGAATGTATGTATAATCCTTAGGTTGCGGATAATCATTAATAAATTCTTCCAATGTTGTGAATTTCGATAATTCAAGGGCATCAAAATTCAAATCCGGCGGAATAAATCCCAATTGCCCGATAATTCCATTACTAATCCGGTCAATATGCGCTGCAATAAACAACCCATCCATCTCATGAACTTTCTTTTCAAGCGCTTCAATCGAAAGATCTGTAGCAGAAATAAGTAATTTTTCCGGTTGACTAATAATCATCTCATTTTCATCAACCAATGCCTGATATCCGAATTTTTCCGGGTCATTTTTGACGTCAGCAAGGTGCTCATAAATAAAATCGTTGAAATAGCTCAGTTGATCATGCTTTTCAAAAAATGCCAGACAATGAACCTCTTCTTTTGTCGTAACTTCTGCGCCACATAACACAAAAAGCCCCTTCTGTTCGGCAACCTTTTTAACTGTCGCACATTGCAAAGTAGAATTGTGATCTGTGATTCCGATAATGTCAAGTCCTTTTTCAATTGCTTTATCCGCAATATTTCCAGGACTCATTTCCAGATCACCACAGGGAGATAAAACAGTATGTGTATGTAAATCTGCTTTAAAACACCTCATGTTTTTCCAGAGTTTTATACAATTCGCCGGCAATCTCAAATGTAGCTTTATCCGTTCCTAAAATCGGAACGCCTTCTTCGTTACTCTGTTTGAGTGTATCCTCATCCGGCTGATTTCCCTTAACGAGAATTACAGCAGCGAGATCCTTTAAAGAAGCAATAGCCATAACATTCTTATGTGTCTGTAATGTAACCCAGATTTGCCCTTCTCTTGAATTTCCCATGACATCACTCAGCAGATCCGAAACATAGCCACCTGATATATTCCGGTCCATTCCTTCTTTGCCGGAAAAAACCGTAAGTCCTAAATCATCTCTTAATTCTGAAACATTCATAGTCTATATTTTTATATGTTTGAATTGAATTTACTTTGCCCCCATATTCTCTCCATAATTTCATAACTCTCATCTTTACTGATCAATCCACGCTTTTCGTATCTTTTTTGTATAAAGACGCAATCTTTTAAAGAAGCCTCGTCATTCACAATATCCTGTGCCAAAGCAGAACAGGTAGGAGCACCGCAACAGCCGCAATCAACACCCGGCAAACGGCTCATAATGTCCTTCACCCTTCGCATCTTTTTAAGCGCACGGGTCATGTCCTCGTCCAGTTTCATTATCGAACGCGGAACAACCGGCTTCAAACGTAGTTTGGGCTGTAGGTAATCGTAATATTCTAATATTTCATGCGTAGCATTTTTCTTCTCTTCAGCATCCTGAACATTCGAGTTGTTCCTCAATCTTTCAACTGCAAGAAACCGGTTTTCGGGATTCAGAATCCCACCGGCACAACTCTCATCGCAAGCCCGTAATTCCAGAAAATCCACACCCTTAATATCCTCATCTTCTACTTTCTCAAGAAATTCCATGACGTTTTCTATTTCATCGATAGCCAGGCATCTTCCCTGTATATGATCAGATTCTCCATGAGTCAGGCTCCAATTTACTGCACCCGAAGGAAGTTTATCATCATAATCTGACCCTGGAGTAGCGTCTGGCCGTTCATTCTGAATACTGGAATAAATCTTGTTATAGATGAAATCCATATTAATCACCCC
>JBNJFT010000020.1:0-21460 GCA_051747065.1 Bacteroidota bacterium
TCTATTCTGGATTCTCTATTCTTAATTCTTATAGGTATTGCACGCTATCCATGAAAAACACAATTATAAATTGTTACATATTAAAACCGCACTCCTATTATAAGGATATCATCAGTTTGAGGCAAAGAACCTTTCCACTCATGCAAACTTTCATTTAAAGCAGCTTTTTGTTCTTCCATTGGTTTATGGTGATTATCCAATAGCAGCTTTCTAAAAGGGGCTCTTTTAAACTTTTTATTGTTTCCCTCTCCGAATTGATCAGGGAAGCCATCAGAGAAAAGATATACCAAATCTCCTCTTTGTAAATCAATGAAATTATTTTTACATCTGAACTGGAAGACTCCTCCCTCATAATCTATAGCTTCCTCATTCATCGGGCAATGAATTATTTCCTCATCCCTTATAAGATACATCGGATTAAACACTCCTGAATAATATAAGCGATTATTATCCGGATCAAACGCACACAATGTCAAATCCATTCCGAAACCAATCCGTTTTTTCTTTTTATGACGAGTTAAAGCCTGGGAGACTTCTTTATTCACATATTCTATAATACTGGCAGGTTCTGTCAACTCATGGATTTTAAGCGCCTGATTAAGAAGATTATACACAAATATGCTGATTAAAGCACCTGGAATACCATGGCCGGTACAATCAATAGCAGCAAAATATTTCAGCCCATTATATGCTTCAATCCAGTAAATATCACCACTTAATAAATCTTTAGGCTTAAAAAAGATAAATGAATCTGGTAAAATTTCGTTTATTAAATCATGAGGTGGCAATATAGCAGACTGAATATGTTCAGCATATTGAATGCTTTCGGTAATCTCTTTATTTTTTACCTCAAGCAAATCCTTCTGATCTTCAATACGATCACGCTGAGATAAGATTTCTTCAGTCTGTTGCTCCAATTCATGATTTTTATCTATGATTTCACGCTGTTGCTGTATAGCGATATTTCGTTGTCGTTCCAGCTCATGTTCCGCCTCTTTTGTTTTTGTTATATCTGAATCGATAATAATAATTCGTTTCAGGTTATTATTGTTATCAAAAATAGGGGTCAATGTGGTATGAACCCAAAATTTCCTTCCTTCTTTTGAATAATTAACCGTTTCGTATTCCAGGGTTTTCTTTTGATTGATCACATTTTTTAATGTATCACGAATATTATTGTTAGAGCTCATCTCCCAGATTTTACAAGAACCATTGGCTTCAATATATTCAGACATAGTATAGCCAAAAAGCTTAACAAAACCATCATTCACCCATTCTAAATCGGCATTGGAATCAAATACGGCAATGGCATTGTCTGTCTCCTTCACAACCATGGACAATTTCTCAATCTCTTCTATGGTCTTGCTCAAAACACTTGAAACAGCTTTCTTATCCTTGATAGTACGGTCCAGTTTGAATTCCATCAAGGAGTATGATTTGGTGACTTTCGACAGTTTTTCCTGCAAATCCTTTTTCTGGTCTTCTGATATATCGAGTTGATCTATACCCTTTTTTAATTCTACCAGTTCATTTAACATAAAACTATAATTCTTTTAATACTACCAGAGAAATTGTCTCATTATGAAAGTCACAGGTATGATCATCTGTTGACCCAATTTCTCCATAAGAAAAAAAACCAATCAGTGGCGCATTCCATGTATTTCTGACACTTTCCACCTCATCCACAACTAAAGGGCCCAATGCCTGATGTCTTGCTTTACATGAAAACATGATCAATGCATCTGCCTCTGGCATACTATCCTTCATTTTAATAATATCCTGCGTTGTAGACTCAATTGTTTCAAATCCGGGTGGAATAGAAAATTTTATGCGAGCTCCTTGCTCCACCGTACCGGAAAAAACTAAAGCCCCCCTTTCCTGATCCGCTAATAATGGGGCCCGAAGCACTCTATGATCATTTTCTCTCATAACATGCAAAGGATACTGGGCCAATTCATTAACAACAAGGTCATTCTCCATTAACCTTTCTTTAGATTTATCAAAATATTTAAGAAACACATCTATAGCCGGAGTGTTATCAATGCCATACACGACATTGCCTTTCGATTTGGTGATAATTTTCTCGGTTCCTATTGACTCCCAGCCACTTGTGGCAATTCCTGAAACGCTGATTTTATCACCATCTAAAATAAGAGCTGCTACTCCAATATTTGTTATACCCTCATTTGTAAAAACATAGGTGTTTTGCATTCGTAGATCATCGCCGGCTAAAGCTCCGAAAATATTATTTCCGGGTACATTAGATGCAAGTAAACCATTGACCAACTCTTCTCCATTGGCTCTCATTCCCCCTGACAGGACTATAACTGAAGGATTTTTATATTTACTTAAAGCACCTTGTCCTATTTCAAGACCAACTTCGTGTAAAGTAGTTTTATCATCTGTTCGATCACGATAGACTTTGCTATAAGCATGATGTGGCAATTTCATAAGCATCGCCACAATTGATTTTTCATCTACCTCATCTTCAAATATTTCACCAGCCGTTGTTGCTCCTAAAAATTCTATGCCATTATCATGAAACAGTTTGCTAACCTGGTTCAGGTTTTGGGAAACCGAACAAAAAACCAAAGCTAAATCAGGTTTAAAATCATTATGTAAAGCCAAAGATAAGGCCTGTTCGAATTCCGTAAAAAAATGTCCCTTGACTGTTTTTACATCCATAAATGCCATTCATTAATTATATGTCAGCTAATATTCTGATAATAAATGCCCAAAATAGTATATTTTTATGGATTTTCAAATATTAATCAGAAAAAAGCATAAGTGTTATGAAAAAAATAACCCATAGCAGGCTTTCTATTATCTATTTCACAATAGACACCATAAGTTTTTCAAAAAAATATGATTCCCTGCTTATTCGAAAAGGCTCATAATTAAAGCACTAATGAATTAATTGCCTCATTTTCGGTTAAGTACAATTGAGATTCTATTAATTTACTCGTTATTTCTCATCAGAATTTCCTTTAATCTTATTTACGTTTATTCGGGAATCCGGTTCTGAAACTTCTTTAGAGGGATTATCAGCAAATTCCTGTAAATCGTTTACGAATCTTCCAATATCCTGATCATTGTAACCTTTTTCTTTAGCGGCCTCTTCCAATGTTCCCCAAATAGGCTCTCCGCAAGCTATACATTTTATTCCTTCATGCATAAGATATTTAACCGCCTGTGGAACATTATCAACCAATTCTTCGATGGAAATGTCTTTTGTTATCTTCATAGCTATAAATTTTAAAACAACATATCTAAATATAAAGATACAAAAATTAATTCAATTTGTTAAAGATTGCTCTTGAAGATTGAAAAGTCTGTATTACTCCCCTACTCAACTGAAAAAGCAGAAAAGCCAACCATAACCCATGATTACCCATAGGGCCGGCAAGCAAATAATAGACCGGAATAAAAAAGACCAATGTGGAAAGTAACATGGCATTTCTCATACTGCTGGAAGCTGTTGCTCCTATAAAAATTCCATCCCATAAAAAAGCTGTAAACGTAATTAAAGGAATGCCCCAAACCCAATAAATAAAATCTTCACTCCCTTTAAGAACTTCCTTATTATCTGTCAAAAGAAATAAAATGTGATCTCCAAGGAAGATATAGACCAAAGTGAAAAGAGAAGAAAAACCAATTCCCCATAAAAATAACAATTTCACAGTTTTTGTTAATTTAACTTTTGACTGTTCGCCAACAAACCTACCCGTTAAAGCTTCAGCAGCATAGGCAAAACCATCCATCACAAAGGAAAAAAACATAAAGAATTGCAACAATACTGAATTAACTGCCAGTGTAGTATCTCCAATATCAGCAGACTGGGCTGTAAAAAAGGTCATTACGAAGATCAGGCAGATTGTACGAATAAAAATGTTCCTGTTTACTGCAAAAAAGAGTTTAAGTGCTTTTAATTCAAGCATAGCTTTGTAACTCCAGTACTTCAACAAATCACTGTGGCGTTTAAAAAAGATATAAAGAGCTAAAATAAAACCACAGTATTGTGCAATAACTGTTCCTAAAGCAACTCCATCCGAAGCCATTCCAAAATAGTGAATAAGCGTATAATTAAACCCAATATTTAAAAGATTAACTGTTATTGCAATAGACATAGGAATACGTGCATTTTGCATTCCGATAAACCAGCCGGTTAATGCATATAACCCAATAGTTGCCGGAGCAGCCCATATTCTTATGAAAAAATATTCACGTGCCAAAGCTTCTACTTCTTTGGAACCATTCAGAAGATAAAAACCAACTTTCGCAATGGGATACTGTAATACGATCAGAAAAATGGCTCCTCCGATTGCCACCGAGACAGCACGAGATAAAACAAGCATTGTCTCCCGATAATCTCCCCGGCCATAAGCCTGGGCAGCAAACCCGCTAGTTCCCATTCTCAAGAAACTAAAACTCCAATAGATAAAATTGAATAACATTGTTCCCAAAGAAATAGCCCCAATATGCAATTTCGAGTTTACATCAAGATGCCCGACCAATGAAATGTCCACCATACTTAAAAGCGGTACGGTAACATTGCTGATAATATTCGGAACAGCCAGGTTTAATATTCGCCTATTCACATCTACAGGATTTTTTAAGTGCGAATGTAATGAAATGATTTTTTTCCAAACAATTGTATCTATTTATTGTTAAAGAATAAGTATGTTTATTTAGACAAAATAAAAATAATGTTTAACTTTAAAAATCCAAATAATTATGGCTTTTAAATTAGAAAATTTACCTTACGCATATGATGCACTTGAACCTTATATCGACAAAGAAACGATGGAACTGCATCATGATAAGCATCATGCCGGCTATACGAACAAACTAAATGCAGCAATTGAAGGTACGGAACTTGAAAATAAGTCCATTGAGGAACTTCTTCAGAATGTTTCTAAATACCCGGTTGCTGTAAGAAATCATGGTGGAGGATATTACAACCACAACATCTATTGGAAAATAATGTCACCAAACGGAGGCGGTGAACCAACCGGCGTACTCAAAGAAGCTATTGGGAGAGATTTTGGCTCCTTTGAAGCATTTAAAGAGGATTTTAAAAAAGCGGCTACAGGTCAGTTTGGCTCTGGTTGGGCATGGCTCATTATAGCAGAAGACGGAAAATTATCCATCTGTTCTACTCCAAATCAGGATAATCCCATCATGGATCTGCCCGGATGCTGCAAGGCTAAAAAAATTCTGATGGGAATTGATGTTTGGGAACACGCCTACTACCTAAAATATCAAAACAAAAGAGCAGAATATATTGACGCATTTTGGAATGTAGTAAACTGGGAAGAAGTTGAAAGAAGATTCAAAGAATAGGTTAATATAGTTTAACAAACAGGGCGCACTGATATCATAGAAGTGCGTCCTGTTTGTGTATCATTAACCTTAATAAACAATAAATTTTTTCGACAAAGATTTTTCAAATACCCTCGTTTAGAAAATATTGGAAATCTAAATTAAACAGATTATTTTTAAGGGTATCTAATGAAATAGTTTTTACCACTTAAAATAATCTCATGTTACTAGAACAGCTAATCAGACAAAACAGAAGTTACAGAAGGTTTTACCAGGATTTTTATATAGCAATAGGCAATTTAAAATATTTCATCAATCTTGCCCGATTGTCACCTTCAGCAAAAAACCTACAACCTCTAAAATATCTCATATCCAATGAAGATGAGACAAACGAAAAAATTTTCAATTGCTTAAGTTGGGCAGGATACTTAAAAGACTGGGATGGCCCCACGGAAGGAGAAAAACCTTCTGCATATATTATCATGCTTGGAGACAACAGGATTGAAAAAAACATCTCATGTGATCATGGTATCGCAGCTCAAAGCATTCTTTTAGGAGCTGTTGAAAAAGGTTTTGGAGGTTGCATTATTGCTTCTGTTGATAAGAAAACACTCCGAAAAAAATTCTCAATTGACGACCATTTTGAAATTATGTTAGTAATCGCCCTGGGTAAACCCAGAGAAACGGTCCTTATTGATGAAATCGACAAGGATAAGGATATTAGATACTGGAGAGACGAAAACATGGTACATCATGTCCCTAAAAGAGAAATAGATGACATTATATTAAACATCTGAGCAGAATAAGAACAAATTCTATCCCATCATTGTATATCTCATAAACATATACTATGATTACAATTATTTCCCCTGCAAAAAATCTCGAGAAAAGAGACCAGCTAATCACTATTCAGTATACAATTCCTGAATTCTTAAAAGATGCTGAAATACTCATTGATGAACTAAGACAATTAAGCCCACAAGATCTTGCAGAACTAATGGGAGTGAACAAAAACATTGCAGAAATAAATTACGAACGGTTTATGAGGTGGACACACCAGATTTCAACCGAAAATGCACAGCAAGCAATTTTCATGTTCAATGGTCATGCCTATAAAACGTTAAAAGCCGAAACTTTAGATGAAAAGGAACTAGAATTTGCCCAGCAACACGTAAGGATATTATCCGGATTATACGGAATTCTTCGCCCATTAGATTTAATACAGCCATACAGATTAGAAATGGGAACACATTTAAATACTGAGAGGGGTGAAAATTTATATAAATTCTGGAACAACAAGATTAATAGAAAAATCAATACTACCCTGCAAAATCAAAAAAATCCAACTTTAATAAATCTGGCTTCTCAGGAATATTTCAAAGCCATCAAACCAGAATCACTTGAAGGAAACATTATTACTCCCGTCTTTAAGGAAAAGAAAAACAACGAATACAAAACCATAGCAGTTTACGCAAAAAAAGCCAGAGGAGCAATGACACGATTTATTATTAAAGAAAAAATTGAAAACCCTGAGGCCTTAAAAACCTTTGAAGAAGACGGATATGTATTTAATAATGAATTATCTTCTAAAAAGGAGTGGGTATTCACACGGTAATTTTTTCATAAAATATGGGCAGAAGGATCTCCTGCCCATATCAATAAACCAATAAACCCAAAATTACCCTTTAAAGGGTTAATAATACTAAGTTAATAAATAATCGTAGGAAACTCTAAAACCAAGACAATTTTCTGCATTTTTTCTGCAAAATTCTTCATAAAAACTGAAGGAGAAACCTAATTCAGACCAAAACATGTTTCATAACACAACAACACTTAAGTCAATCAACCCGGCAACCTATGAACTTTTTAATTTCAATAAAAAGATCCAAAAGGTCATCTTCTGACAATAAACTTTCCAAATTCAAAAGATAAATTTTTTGACTTTTATCAGTAACCACAGCTTCAACTTCTTTAGGCATAGAAGATGAATTGTCTGATACAGAATCTGCAACTAATTGCTTATTAATACTTAAAACAGATGTAACCATATCAGCAATAAGTCCGATCTTAAAAATCTTTCCTGAAAGAGTAAAATTTGCAAGTATTACAGAGGATGAGTCCGACATTTGGAAGCCTGAAATCCCTAAAATCTTACCTAAATCAACTATAGGTAAAACTCCGCTATCTTTTATAGCAACACCTCTCATAAAATTTATTTCAGAGTCAATAACTTTTGTACTTGAAATATCAAAAATTGTCTGAATTTTTTCCGCAGGCAAAGCAAATTCTTTTTTGCCTATATAAAAAGTTAAATAAGAAATTGAGCGATTCATAAGCAACAATTTAAAATAATTATTGAACCTAAGATAAGACCATATTTGATTGGTAAAAAGAGTATTTATACCTAATCATAGGTTCTGTAAAAAACTACATAAAACAAAGAAGATAACAACGGATATGTTGCCTGTTTTGTTGAAAAAAGAAAAAATACAATAAACTAACCCAACTAAACAAAAAAAGCAAAAAACTCTAATGTCTTAACAATGAGGAGATTAAAACTGCGTAGTTTAACCCATGTAGATCTTATACGGGGGTAAAAACACCTAAAAAAATTGATCGGAAAACAAAGATTTTCGATTATATTTTATAAAACCCAGCCTTTATGGCATAAATAGCTAACCCAACAGAGTTCTTAGATCCTGTCTTTTTTAGCAACCTATTCCGGTGTCCTTCAACGGTACGAACGCTAATGGATAGCTTTTCTCCAATCTCATGATTTGACATTCCCTCACAAATGAATTTAAGGACATCTTTTTCCCTGGAAGTAATATCCTGATTTGATGAGATGGTTTCTTTCTCTGTTACCTCAGGTTCTTCTCCCTTAACAACATTTTGGAGTTCCTCTTGCATATTGAGAGTTCCTACAAGACTTTTCTTTCCTTTCATAGTAACAATACTGCCGGAGAGATTAACATAGACCACGTTTTGATCTCGTCTAATTGCGCGAAATCCTACCTTCAGTTCATCATACACTCCCCGGAAACATCGGTTAATTTTATCAATTACGATATGAATATCATCTTTATAGACAATATTAACGAGGCTCATTCCTAACAATTCCTTTTTGGAATAGCCTAAAATCTTACAAAATTTCTGATTGACATACTCAAGCCTTTCATCCTGGTATATGTAAATAGCAGCATAAGCATGATCTATAAGCAAATTAAATCTTTCATCAATCTGATTAAGGATTTTTTCCTGTTTTTCAATTCGTACCTCAAGGAGTCTTTTCAGTTCAGGGAATTCAAAGGGCTTAACCAGAAAATCATCCACACCCAGATTCATTACAGAACGAAGATCTTCATACGTCTTCTTCGTAGTCATAAAGATAAACGGGATCACAGCAGTAGTATTAATTTGCTGGATCATATTAAAAACCTCATAGCCTGAAAGACCTTTAAGACCTGCGTCGCAAATTATTATATCAGGAATATACTGGAGAGCTTTCTGTACGCCTGAAGGGCCATCTGTCGCATGCAATATACTATATCCCAGATTTTTCAGATATTCTGAAATATCTTCAGCGAATTTTTTGTCACTATCAATGATTAATATTTCTTCCATTATAAAAAACTCTCAAAAGAAGAGGAAAGATAAAAAGAATAAATGAAAATCCAAAGTGGTACTTTTGAAAAATAACACAGGCGGCCAATATGCCGCCTGTTTTTCAAGAAAATAATTAATACGATTCCCGACTATTCAATGACAAACAAAAGCTGGCCTTTTTTGATCACCTCATCCTCTGAAATTTTAACTTCTTTAACCTTCCCGTCTCGTGGTGAGTAAGCTCTGTTCTTCATCTTCATGGCATCATAGATATAAAGCCGATCGCCTTTCTCTACATTATCACCTTTCTTTACATCAACTTTCAGAACAGTTCCGGGAAACTCAGAGTAAACGGCACCTCTGTTAGAAGAATCCCATTTTTTACGATTCTTGAACTTGTCGGTTATTTTAGTTTTATATTTTGTAGCATCAATCCAGAACGAACTATAACGTATAGCAGGCTTTTCGTTTTCTTTTCCGCCTACTTGCTGTGGATTCGTCTTTTCCTGAGATTCTTCTTTATATTCTTCTTTCTTATTCGTCGTCATAGGCAACAATTTTAAAATGGTGGAATACCATGTTTCTTTGATGGTCGCTTATCTACCTTATTCTGAGAGACCTCAAGCGCATGTACCAATAACCTTCTTGTTTCTGCCGGCTCAATAACTGAGTCTACATAACCTTTAGCCGCTGCAACATAGGGATTGGCAAACTTTTGTTTATACTCTTTAACCTTCTGTTTTCGCATTTTTTCCGGATCATCAGCATTCTGTATCTCTTTACGGAAAATAATATTTGCAGCACCTTCTGGCCCCATCACTGCAATTTCGGCACCAGGCCATGCAAAAACAAAGTCTGCATTTAAATGCCTTGAATTCATTGCAATATAACCACCTCCATATGCTTTACGGAGAATGAATGTAATCTTAGGCACGGTAGCCTCACTATAAGCATACAGCACTTTGGCTCCATGACGTATAACACCGGCATGTTCCTGATCAGCTCCGGGCAAATATCCGGGCAGATCGACCAATGTAACAACCGGTATATTAAAAGCGTCACAGTAACGAATAAACCGGGCAGCTTTATCGGAGGAATCAACATCCAACACTCCTGCAAGAATTAAAGGTTGATTTCCGACAAAACCAACGGTATTTCCGTTAATTCGTCCAAAGCCAATGACAATGTTGCTGGCCCATCTTTCCTGAATCTCAAAAAAGTCAGATTCATCAGTCACTGCCTTAATTACATCACGAATGTCATAGGGTTCTTTGGGATTTCCCGGAACAATTTCATCAATAGGAAATTTGTCGGTCAGAGGCTCTTTCGGCTCCATACGTTTAGCCTTTTGGCTATTGTTCCATGGAATATATGTGATTAATTTCTTTATCTGATTAAAGCATTCCAGTTCACTCTCAGCATAGAAATGAGCATTACCGGTTGTTTCACTGTGAACCTTAGCACCACCAAGTTCTTCCATAGAAATATCTTCACCTAACACAGTTTTAATCACCCCAGGTCCGGTAATAAACATTTTTGAAATGTTTTCAACCACAAAAACAAAATCTGTTAACGCAGGAGAATAAACCGCTCCCCCTGCACAAGGACCTAAAATAACGGAAATTTGAGGTATAACCCCTGATCCTACTGTATTGCGATAAAATATCTCGCCATAACCTGCAAGAGAGTTAACGCCTTCCTGAATTCTGGCTCCACCTGAATCGTTAATTCCGATAAGGGGAACTCGCATTTTCATGGCATGATCCATAATTTTTCCAATCTTACGGGCATGCATAAGACCTAATGAACCTCCTGCTACTGTAAAGTCTTGTGCAAAAATACATACAGGCGCACCATATATAGTGCCGGTACCAATAATAACCCCATCACCATGAAGAACTTTTTTATCCATGTCAAAATCTTTTGCTTCATGCTCGACAAAAAGATCATATTCATGGAAAGAATTTTCATCCAGGAGTGTAACAACGCGTTCCCTGGCCGTCATTTTCCCCATGGCTACCTGTTTTTCAATAGCTTTTTCGCCTCCGCCTTGTAGTACTTTTTCACGCTTTTTCTGTAATTCAAGAATCTTTCTTTTCAATGACATAATTAATAAATTTAGTTAGAAAGAATTAGCCAGCAAAAATAAACAAACAATCTACAACATTACAAAATCAAATAAATTAATAAAAACAATTTTAATCTTTTTTTACAAACTAGCCAATAAACACCTAATTATCAAAATACAAAATTTATTATCTCGGAGCAAATCTATAAAGTGTCAACGCAATAAAGGCAAAAATAAAATTTGGTATCCATACTGCAATATAAGGATCAATTGCCCCGGTGAGCGCATACATACGTGCAAATCTCATAAACAGAATATACGCAAAACTAAGGGTTATCCCTATACCAATCTGCATACCCATTCCTCCTCTAACTTTTCGAGAGGATAGGAAAACACCTATTAAAGTCAGGATAAAGGTAGAAAAAGGGTAAGAAAACCGTCTGTGTTTTTCAAGAAGATAGACTTCAAGGTTTTCAGCTCCCTGCATTTTTCTCCTTTCTATAAAATTATTAAGTTCTTTCATGTCCATGGTCTCTACATAATCTTCCCGCTGTTCAAAATCTAATGGTGTGACAGTTAAAGAAGTATCAGTTTCCTGCCCGTCTGTCAACTCATCATCACCTTTTGGATTCAGATTCCGTATAAAATAATCTTCAACAATCCAGTTATTTGCTGTCGAATCCCATTTTATTTTATCCGCCATCAATTTAGAAGTCAATTTTCCGTCCTTATACTTCTCAAGAGAAAATTTATGGCCCTGTTCTTTTCGAGGGTCATAACTGCGCATAGAGACATATTTCCCGGTATCAACCTGCATGTGAATATTACGTTGAACCTGTGGACTCTTGCCTTTTATGTAAGAAAGTTCAAAACTGATCTTGTGTTCGTTCGAATATGGAATGACATACCCCATCAAACCGAAAGAGAAAACAGCGATCAAAGTTGCAGCTATAAAGTACGGTAATAAGATACGCCGAAAACTGACCCCATTACTCAAAATTGCAATTATTTCTGAATTATATGCCAATTTCGAAGTAAAAAAGATCACTGCAATGAATGTAAACAAAGAACTCAGAAGGTTTGCCAGCCAAGGAATAAAGTATATATAATATAAGAAAACTCCCTTAAGAGGCGCTTCATTTTCAATGAAATTGTCCACCTTTTCCGAAAGATCAAAAACTATAGAGATACTAACTATCAATGCAATAGCAAAAAAATAAGTTCCAAGAAACTTTTTTATAATATAGATGTCTATTATTTTTAATCCTGGAATTTTCATAATCTGCGATCGAGTATTTCAACCATTTGCTTTTTCCAGGGAATGAAACTCCCTTCTTCTATCTTCTCTTTGGCTTTGCGTACTAACCACATATAAAAGCTTAGATTATGCATAGTAGCAATTTGTGATCCTAACATCTCTTTTGCAACAAATAAATGCCGGAGATAAGCCTTGCTGAAAAGTTTGTCAACATAAGACTCTCCGTTTTCCTCTAAAAGTGAAAAATCTTTTTTCCATTTTAAATTTTTAATGTTGAGAATTCCATTTTTGGTAAACAACATCCCATTCCTCCCATTACGTGTGGGAAGAACGCAGTCAAACATATCCACACCTCTGTCAATAGCTTCCAGAATATTCACGGGTGTTCCAACTCCCATCAAATAGCGTGGTTTTGTTTTGGGTAAAATTTCATTCACAACTTCAATCATTTCATACATGGTTTCTGCCGGCTCCCCGACAGATAACCCACCTATGGCATAACCAGCCATTTCATTATCGCTAATAACCTTAGCAGACTCTTTTCTAAGATCCTCATAAACACTACCCTGGACTATAGGGAAAAAAAACTGCTCATAGTCGTATTTTGGGTTAGTAGCGCCAAATTGTTCGATCCCGCGCTTCAACCATCCATGAGTCAGCTCCATCGACTTTTTTGCTTCTTTGTATTCACATGGAAAGGGAGTACATTCATCAAAAGCCATCATTATATCAGCTCCTATAGACCGCTGTATATCGACAACATTTTCCGGACTAAAAAAATGTTTTGATCCATCGATATGTGAACGAAAATAAGCGCCTTCGTCCGTCAGTTTTCTGTTGTCAGACAAGGAAAAAACCTGATAACCGCCACTATCAGTCAATATAGGTCTGTTCCAGTTTATAAATTTATGCAATCCTCCGGCACTCTCCAAGACATCAATGCCTGGGCGTAAAAATAAGTGATATGTATTTGACAGAAGCATTTGAGACTTTATCTCTTCCCGCAAATCCTTCTGATTAATTCCTTTTACACTGCCTAAAGTACCAACAGGCATAAATACAGGCGTTTCCACTTTCCCATGTGACGTGACAAATTCGCCACTTCTTGCCTTTGATCCTTCTGCTGTGTTATTAATATTAAAGTTCATCAAACAAAAATTATCTGGCAAATATAATCATTCATTTGTATATCGTCTAGTTATGCTTTTAATTTTCCTTTAACTAACTGAATTATTCACAAAAATGAATGAATTAAGGCTATCTGTCTGTGTTATTCAACATCTTGTGCACACAACCAGTGGATTAGGTTTTCATGTTAATAAATTTATCAGAGAGTTTAAAGAACAATTTGTCTAGTAAAAAAAACTTTCATAACATTGTTAAACAAAACATAAAAACATAAAAATGCAAATTACAATAGACCTCATTTCTCAAAATCCTCTATGGATTATCCCAATCATTTTAATACTATCAACAATCATACAACTGGTCTACAATATAACAATTTATGGAAAAATTTTATTTTACAAACAAAAAGACAACCCCGACAATCAACCGCCGGTTTCTGTTATAATATGCGCTCGCGATGAACAAACAAACCTGGAAAATAAACTGCCGCTCGTACTGGAGCAGAATTACCCAAATTATGAAGTTATAGTAGTTAATGATTGCTCCTCCGATGATAGCGACATGGTGTTAACACGACTATCAAATCAATATCCCCATCTGAAAACCACAGAAATAAAAAAGGATCAGAAATTCACACACGGAAAAAAGTTAGCCGTTACTATTGGAATAAAGGCAGCTAAAAATGAATGCCTTATTTTTACTGATGCGGACTGCTATCCCGTTTCAAACAACTGGATCAGTAAAATGGCAGAGAATTTTTCAGAGGATAATTCTATTGTATTAGGGTATGGAGGATACAAACATCAGCGCGGATTGTTAAACACGCTAATTCGTTACGACACTCTTATCATTGCTCTTCAATACTTAACCTACGCTCTTTCGGGTTTTCCGTATATGGGAATAGGCAGAAATATGGGTTACAAAAAAACGCTGTTTTACAAAAACAAAGGATTTTCAGGACACTATCATATAGAATCCGGCGATGATGACATTTTCATCAATCAAACTGCAAACAAGTACAATACAAAAATTCAAATTTCAAAAGAAGCAATTGTCAGGTCAGAACCTCAACAAAATTTTATTGCATGGTTTAAGCAAAAAAAGAGACATTTGAAAGCCGCCTCCTTTTATAACAAAAAAACAAAATGGCGTTTGCTTACGGAAGTATATAGCAGAATGTTTTTCTATGCAAGTTTTATCCTGTCTCTTATATATTTTCCTGATTTTTATCTTTATATAATTGGAGTTTTTCTTTTACACTTAATTATTAGAATAATTGTTATAAATAACATCTCAAAGAGATTGTGTGAAAAATATTTATTATTACTTTCGCCTTTTTATGATTTGTTTTTACCATTGTTTAATTTTATAGGGATAATTTCAAATAAAATTGATTCAAATAAAGATACTAAAATCTGATAAAACCGAAACCAAATGAATTCCAACTTATCCGACAAAGCTAAATACGATTATAAGTTGGTTCAGCTTGCTGTTAAAGGAGATGAAAAGGCTTATGCCGAGTTGCTGGACAGATATAAAGATGCTATCTATTATATGCTGTTAAAAATGGTAAACAATAAAAACGATGCTGAGGATCTAACCATTGAGGCATTTGGAAAAGCCTTTAAAAACATTGAGCAGTACACTCCTAATTATGCTTTCAGTACATGGCTATTTAAAATTGCC
Organism: Bacteroidota bacterium; assembly: GCA_051747065.1. Lineage (GTDB taxonomy): Bacteria > Bacteroidota > Bacteroidia > Bacteroidales > UBA12077 > JAGXLC01. Next base: position 15,069 of record JBNJFT010000020.1, read on the forward strand.
ACCAACAACTGTATCGACTTTATAAGAAAAAAGAAAGCAAACATAATTTCTATAGACAACGGAGATGATAGTAGTGAAATGTCACCTCCATCTCTACATTCCACCACACTGGACCCGGAAGCTGACATGATAAAAAACCAGAAAGTCGATCTCATGAGGAGTGTCGTTCATAAACTTAAACCCCGGTATCGTAACCTCATCGAACTTAGATATTTCAAAGAATATTCCTACGAAGAAATTGCCAATGAATTGAACCTTCCTTTAGGAACTGTAAAGGCTCAACTTTTCAGGGCACGTGAACTACTCTTCAACATTCTGAAAAACAGAGACCAACATCTCAAATAGAATCAGGTCATGAATAAAGTATTGTCTTATTTTCCTGACTTAACATCCGAGCAGATTGAAAAATTCAACGGCCTTTATGATGCTTACAATCATTGGAACAAAAAAATAAATGTAATTTCACGGAAAGACTTTCAGAATTTTTATCTACATCACGTTCTTCACTCACTATCTATATACAAAATAGCTGATTTCAAGCCCGGAACAAATATTCTGGACATTGGTACAGGAGGTGGGTTTCCCGGAATTCCGCTTGCAATAGTATACCCGGAATGCCATTTTGTTTTATTAGATTCTGTCAGAAAAAAGCTCAAAGTTATAGAAGCTATTAGCGAAGAAATGGAACTTACAAATATTGAAACTGTACACGCCAGAGCAGAAAACTATAATGAGAAATTCGATTTTATAACAAGCAGAGCTGTCACACAATTTCCAAAATTTATCAGTTGGGTAAAAAACAATGTTAGCGAAACACATAAAAATTCTATGAAAAACGGGATTTTCTACTTAAAAGGCGGAGAATTTGAAGAAGAGATAAAAAATTATAAAGATAAAATTCAAATTTTCAGGATATACGACTTTTTTAAAGAAGATTTCTTCAAGACCAAAAAAATAATTTACCTCCAATTTTAATATTACCTATCGCTCAAAAAACAAATATGTCTTCATCAGTAAAAAAACTTTGTATAAACTTTTTGCAGCTATAAAAAAAAACTTACTTTTGCAATCCGAAAAAATAATTTGGACTAATAAAACTATTTGTGATGAAAAGAACATTTCAGCCATCAAACAGGAAAAAGAGAAACAAACAAGGTTTCAGAGAAAGAATGAAAACCAAAAACGGCAGAAAGGTTTTATCAAGAAGGAGAGCCAAAGGAAGAAAGAGACTATCCGTTTCTGAAACTATCTCCAAAAAATAACGACTTCTACTCTATTAGAAACAAACGAGGGTAAAAGGTCTATTCCTTTTACCCTTTTTAGTATCCGGACATAACATCACCTGTGTGGCAAAACTGCGTATGTGCCAGTTATACAAGGAACAAAACAGATGGCAACGGTTTTGTGAATGACAAATAATTCATGAAATGTGATTTTTGTAACATTTTGAACAAAAATCAATTATCCCGCTTAACTCTGCTCAAATCTCCCCTGTTTTTTTTATCTTTGAATATAGACAACAAATAACCAACATTAAATCTTGGAAAAGACAACCCTTAAAACCAAGCAATTCTGGCTTTCACTGGATAATGCGGCAAAAATTTTTCCCGCAACACTCTCAGAGGAAGTTACTACTGTATTCAGATTAACAGCAGTGTTAAAACAGCCAATAAAAATCAAACCCTTGATGAAAGCTATCTCTCAAATTGAGAAACGTTTTCCATATTATAAGGTCCGACTTAAAAAAGGTTTTTTTTGGTATTACCTCGAACACATACCTTTACGCTTTCCGGTGGAAGCTGACGACAAAAGGCCCTGCAGAAAGTTCCCGAAAAACGGGTTGTTAATGCGTATTCTGGTAAAAAACAACAGACTCAACGTCGAATTTTCACATATTTTATCCGATGGCAGTGGAGCTTTTGAGTTCTTAAAAACACTCCTCATATTATATTCTGAAGAATGTGGGGCAACAATCCCTGAAAATTTCGAATTCTGCCGTCCCGATGATGAAATTTCCGAAGAAGAATACGAAGATGCCTACAAACGCTACTTTAAAGAAAACATCCCACCCATAGTAAAAAAATCAAAAGCCTTTCATCTCCCGTATGCTCTTAATCCCCCACCCCGATTTGAAATAACAAATGCTATTATCTCAATAGATAAAATAAAATCCAGGGCAAAGGAAAAAGGGGTAACTATCACTGATTACCTTGCAGGAATTTATCTATATAGCCTTCAGGAAATTTATGAAAAACTGAGCTCATTCAGCCGCTTCAAAAAACACAAATTTATAAGGCTTGAAGTCCCCGTAAACCTTAGAAATATATTCCCGTCGGAAACAATGCGAAATTTTACATTGTTTGTGATGCCGGAAATAGACCTACGGCTGGGGCACTATACATTTGACGAAATTATAAGAAGAGTTTATCATCAGATACGGCTGGAAACAGACAAGAAACTGATCAGCAAAAACATTTCCCGAAATGTAGGCAGTGAAAGGAAAATATATATAAAAAGTATACCGTTGGTATTGAAAAGTCTTATTTTAAAGATCAAGTTTTATTCTCTGGGGGCAAGCCAATATAGCGGAGTAGTCACAAACCTTGGAAAAGTAAAACTCCCGCCGGATATAGAAAGTATGATTGACCATTTTGCTGTAACGGCTCCTCCACCTAATAAAATGTTAAAAGTAAATTGTGGAATCATCGGGTTTGAAGACAAACTGGTTTTAAGCTTTGGCAACATCACCAAGTCAAAAGAACTTGAAGAAAAAATCTTTAAATTCCTGAGAGACGAGGGAATAGAGGTCACCGTTGAAAACAAAGAAAATAAATCATTATGAAACCCTCAGCCTCAACTTGTAGACAAAATCTTATAGATAAATTATGCCATGCCTGCAGGCAGGAGGGTTCCATGTTTTGAATTCTTAAAAATATCGATTGATGTAAAAGTATCATGGAAAAGCAAAATTTTAACTAAACTTAATCTAAATGAAAACTTGTAACTACTGCGGCGTTGAACTGGAAAATAACATGAATTTTTGCCCATTATGCGGGGAGCCTGTAATGGACAAAGATACTGAAAACACAGAATACATAGAAGTAAGAAAGCGCCAACAGGAAGAAAAACTGTTGACTCCTTATCAAAAATTAACAGTAGCCCAGAAACTAAAAATATTTTGGCAAATATCCGGAATTATTTTCATCTCCGGCATGCTTGTGACTTTTATCATCGACTTCCTCGCAAATAACGCCATTACATGGTCAAAGTACCCAATCTCCATTTGTGCTGTACTTTTTATAAACACAACGCTCATAAGTTTTTCATACAAAAAAATTCCACTTTTAATCATTGGTAGTTTTATATCCACTTCAGGCCTTTTATTTCTTCTCGATGTGTTTGACAAGGCAAGCGGATGGAGCGTAAAGATTGGACTGCCACTGCTTTTGGCAGCTTACATCATTGTTATTGTCCTGGTTAAATTGATAAAAAAAGCAGAAAAAAAGAGCCTGAACGTGATAGCATATTCACTTATATCTGCTGGTTTACTGAGTATTTGTGCCGAAGGAATTATCGCCCTTTATGTAAAAAATCAGCTTCACTTTGAATGGAGTCTTATCGTAATGGTCTCAGTAACAGTAATTTCAGCAATACTGTTATACATCCATTACAGACTAAAAAAAGGAATCGACCTGAAACGATTTTTCCATATTTAGGTCTGTTTTTATGAGGAAGTGTGTTGGCAGTTTTATTGGCACATTCAGGAGTAAGGACAAATATTAAAATGACCATCAATTTGCTAATGAGTATGCAGTAGGCACTCTGCAGTTAGCAGTGAAACATGCAGCATATAAGGGTTTAAAGAATACTTTTCATAATTCATATTAGAATAACCCAAAACTTTCGGGTTCTTTATGACTAAAAGGACAAAAGCCTGCCTATGAAAATATCAACCACAATTCAGCCCATAAGTCCCGCTCCAGTACAAAATATATAAAAAAAGTGCCGATCCATCCATGAAATAAGCCCAATGACCATAGATTGGGCCATCTCAAATACACTTTTATAAATATTATTTCTAAAAAGAAAGTAAAGCCTACAAGCGGAATACTGGGAAAATGGACTAATGCGAATAAAAAAGAAGTGAACAAGATGATCTGTGAATCGGTGATCTTTACGTCTGTTAATTTATTCAGGTTTCTGGCTACAAGGCCTACCATCATGAATTGCTGGATTACTCCCCATGCTGGATACAAAATTAAAACGGGAAGAATATGCCAACTAACAAAACTTACCTCGTTAATTATTCCATAAATTATTGTTCCGGCTATAATAACCAAAGCCACGGGTAATAGAACAAAAAAGGAGGATCTCATGTGACGTTTTTGAAAACCCCACAATTTATGAACTTCAGGATTTCTTTGGTGTTTTTTGTAAACGTATATGAACCAAAACAAACAGGCCGCAAACACATAAAATAACCGAAGCCCAAGCCAATCCATCAAAATAAATTTCAGAAGGCCCGTAACAACAACAGCGGCAATTTCAATTCGTCTCTCCTTGTTTTTATCCATCATAATCCAACGTACTAATAATAGACTCTTAAAAGTATGAATTTAAAATGAGAAAACAAGGAATTCTCTTATAAGTAACTTATATTTGATAGAATTCATTCTCAGCATAAAAGAGTAAATGTCAAAACCAAAACCGGGTTCCTATGAGCAAACAACCTAAAATTCAACGTGTACTTGAATTGCTGCTTGTACTTAATTGCAAATACGGAAGAAGCCTGAAATACATCAGTGAAATGTTACATATTAGTGAACGTACTGTTTACCGGTATATTGAAACAATCCGCAACGCGGGTTTTGTCGTAGATAAAAAGGAAAGTGAAGGTAAAACTTATTACTATATCAATAAAAACGAAACAGAACAACAGGATATCAGCGAATTGCTGCATTTCTCCAAAGAAGAAGCCTATATTCTCAGTAAAGCTATACATACAATCGATCAGGAAAACGAACTAAAAACAAACCTCATTAAAAAACTCTACTCGCTCTATGATTTCGACCGCGTAGCTGTTCCAATCATCAAAAAGGAAAACTCCGAAAACGTGCATAAGCTCACACAGGCGATAAACGAGAAAAAGCAGGTAATCCTCTCCAACTATCAGTCATCAAACAGCAGCAGCACTTACGACAGAAAAGTTGAACCTTTCGGATTTACCACGAACTTTATCTCCGTATGGTGCTTTGACACCAAAGGCCAGACAAATAAAATCTTCAAAACTTCTCGCATCGGGCAGGTAATTCCGATGCAAGAAAGCTGGCAATACGAGAATCAACACCAGGAGACATTCATGGATGTATTTCGCATCAGCAGCAGGCAAAAAATTCCGGTAAAATTAACCCTCAGCATGATGGCCAAAAATTTGCTGACTGAAGAATACCCGCTGGCAGAAAAATACATTCAACGCATAAACGACAACTCCTACATTTTTGAAACCGAAGTAGCCGGACTTGAAGGCATCGGCCGCTTCACCCTGGGATTGATTGACCAGATCACAATTCATTACCCTGAAAGCCTGAAAACACATATTAAAGAGAAAATTTCTAAAAAAAATTTTTTCCCTGACACTAATTGACAATACCATAAAGTACCTTGCCTATCCACTTAAAAAACAAACACAATGGAAACACAAAAAGCAAGGTATTTAACTGTCAAATTTGAATGTAACAAAACCGGTGAACTTTTCCCGGCAGAGACCAGCAAACTGCATTTTCTACAACAAGCTGAAAAATGGCTTTTCCCCTCAACAACGGTGCTGTCATGGAGTCTTTGCAAGACAAATGCCATTTTTCTGATTGAACGTCCATCAGAAATCAGCGAACTTAAATCAGCCATACAGGTATTCAACCGCAAATACAGCCGATACCTGAGGAAAAAAACCAAAAACAAAACACTGCTAATCACCAGTAAGCTCACTTATTTGCATGAGTACACAAAAGCCGACCTGAAAACACTGGTTTTGCAAATACACATCACCCCAATCACCCAAGGACTTGGCACAAACTTCATCGAATACCCGTGGACCTCATACCTGCAACTACTAAATCCCAAACACTGCAATTTGGACCACACGGAAGTAATGAGCTGGTTCGGCAACAAACAAAACTACAGGAAACTACACCATAACCAACTGGGAGAAATAACAGGCGAATCGTTGGAGCGGCAAAAATAATTCTTAAATTTAGGGTAAGAAAAATTGGATGGAAAATATGAGATTTAAACTAACGATAGAGAACAGCCCAAGAAATAACAACATATTACCACTAAACTATCAATATGAATTATCCGCATGGATATATAAGATTTTGAACCATGGAAACGAA